>NZ_JAJEQM010000001.1 GCF_020687385.1 Hominilimicola fabiformis | reverse complement strand
TCTCAACCCGAACACTTCTCTTCCCGTGTTCTTTAGCCCTCTCAACTGACGACTTGATTATTATACACTCTATTACCCCTTTTGTCAACACTTTTTTTCATTTTTTTTGAACTTTTTTCATTTTTCTTTTTGCCACACTATATATTGTAGTTTTCACTTTCTGCAACCACTAATCCTATAAAAGCACAAAAAATTACCGCTCCAAGAGCGGTAATTTTAATTTACATTATTGAGCCGAATACTTTGTATCTGACTTACCGATTGTTACATTAGTCAAATCAAAGTCATAAGTGTTACCTCTTATATAACCCCAACACGTTGTCTTAATACCTGTGACACCTGATGGAATTGATGCTTGGTAAGCTGCATCAAGAAGTGAGCCGACTACCTTCCCCGTTTCTACATCAGTAACAACAGCACTGTATTCTTCAAAGTTGTTATCAAGAGTAACTCTTACTTTGTACCACTTATCAGCTTGAAGTGTTGCCAAATTTTCTGTTCTTACACCGTTATTTGCTGTTACACCGTTAAGGCTGAATCTTAGATTCAAAGCAACTTGAGTTGCCGCATTAAATCCACTGCTTGTCGGGTCTTCAAACCAACCCATCATAAAGTTGAAATCCTGTGTATCAGCTTTTAGACGAACGTCATATTCGGCGATACCATAAGGTCCCATTGTCTTAGCAAGGTTTCTGTTATAGAAATACATTGAACCTGCACCGTCGCCCGAACCTGTCTTATCACTGTTTGACCAGAAGTTACAATAATTTACGTTTCTTTGATCATCATGATAGAATGTCTGATAATGAACGCTCGCACTACCCTTTGAAAGCCATGGAGAACCATCCATAATGATTCCAAGACCATAATAGCCTGTACCCTTAGCTCCTCCGATAGAAACGTCATTAAAATCAGATTTTTCCACATAATGTGTGCCTTGTTCGGCATTTGCAATCATAGGCATTGCTATAGCCTGCACACCAAGTACACACGCTGCAGCTATAGATAATAGTTTCTTTTTCATTTAATTCTCTCCCTTTCTTACTTTACGCTATCATATTAATTGTATTTTACCTTCTTTTATACAAAAAATAAATACAAAAAGCAGATATAATTGTTCAAAAAAAAGTAATACTGCAATTAACACAAAAGGGATACCGCAATTTATGCAATATCCCTCAATTATATTCTATTTTACACCCTGTTCCGATATAGACAACCGTTTTTCCACATAGTTAAATCCAAATGTCAAAATAAGCGTTATAACAAGGTAGAAAAGCGCCGCCACAAGGTACGGAGATACACGCATATCTCTGTTTACGGCACGTTGAGCCGCCTTTAACAAGTCGATAAGTGCAATTGACGATGCCAATGCCGTATCTTTTACAAGCACGATTGTTTCATTCGCAATCGGTGGAATGACTGTTCTTATCATCTGCGGAACTATTACATATCGCATAGTCTGTATTCCTGTGAGTCCCAATGCCTTTGACGCCTCATACTGTCCTTTGCTCACACCTATTATACCGCCGCGAAATATTTCCGCAAAATACGCCGCGTAATTAAGCACGAATGAAATAACTGCCGCCGTAAACATCGAAAGCGTTATCGACTCACCGTTCGGCAATGTTACATATGTAAGTCCGAAGTAGAAGAAAAACAACTGCAGCAAAAGCGGTGTTCCTCTGAATACCCACAGATACACATTTATAATAAATCGGATTGGCATTTTCACAATCCATCGGATAACAAAATTATCAGTCGGTCTTTTGCTTACCGCTTCTTTGAAAAGTGATATTAAAAGTCCAAGAGGCAGCGACAGCACAAGTGTCACCACGAATAATTTAATTGTAATCTTTAAACCCTCAAGCATTTGAGGCAGTATTTGTAAAATATACTTAATAGAATCTTGCATATGTATTCTCCATAAATGCACAAACCGCTGAAATACGTTATTCCAACGGTTTGCTTATTTTTAATTATTTAATTAGGTCTTCTCCAAACCATTTTTGTGAAATTTCCGAAGTTGTGCCGTCTGCTTTACACTCGTCAAGTGCCTTGTTTATAGCCTCCATAAGTGCATAGTCGCCTTTTCTTCCGCCGACACCGTAATCTTCTTCATCAAAACCTTCTTCAAGAACTGTGTACTTGTCAAGCAAGTTTTCTTTTTGCAAATAGTATCTTACGAATACTTCATCAATTACAGCCGCATCTGCTCTACCGGAATCAACTTCCATAAGAACCTGTGAATTTTCCTTGAAACGAGAAATGTTGTCATCGCCGACCGATTCGTATGTAGCTGTATCAGCTTTCAAAGCGTCTTCTGATGTTGAACCGTCCTGAAGTGCAATCTTCTTGCCTGCAAGGTCGGCTTTCTTTGTTATATCAGAACCTTTTTTAACAACGATTGATTGCTTTGTTGAAAGATAAGGATTAGAGAAAAGAACTTCTTGACGTCTTTCATCTGTGATTGAGAAACCGTTCCAGATAACGTCAATCTTACCTGACGAAAGTTCCATATCCTTTGAATCCCAATCTATCGGTTTAACTTCTACGTCCACGCCCATCTTTTCACCGACTGCTTTTGCAAGATCTATATCAAATCCAACGATTTCGCCGTTATCATCTGTAAAGCCCATAGGTGCAAAGTCTGCGTCAAGTCCCAAAGTAAAGTGACCTGCCGCCTGTACATCTGTCAATGATGTATCTTCCTTAGACTCGCTTGTTGTGCTTTCGTTTGATGAACTGCCACAGCCTGCAAGCATTGATATGCTCAACGCACCTGCAAGTGCAAATGTAAATACTTTTTTGATATTCATATTAAATTTCCCCTTTAAATTATAATTACTATATTATTATACTGTATCAATTTAATTTAGTAAAGTGTTTTTTAAAAAAATATTGCACAAAATATATAATCATATTTGTTCAAATCATTAGCCACAAAAAAACGAACTGCAAATAACATTACAGTCCGTTTTACTATACATATTAATCAATTACCCTTTTACCGCCCAAAAATCTTGATGAATAGTAACTTGAGTCAATAGAAGTATATTGAATCACCTTACCTGTTGACGGAGCATGAATCATCATTCCGTCGCCTACATACATACCAACGTGAGATGCATAACCGCCACTTCCGAAGAATACAAGGTCGCCCGGTTGAAGTTCGCCTCTTGTTTCATATGTACCCGGACCGTGAAGTTGGTCATCGGCTATACGAGGTATTGAAATACCGTTTGCACGGCATACATACTGTACAAATCCCGAACAGTCAAAACCTGATGGTGTTGTACCGCCCCATAGATACGGTACGCCAAGATATTTAGCCGCTTCTGTAAGCAAGCCTTGTGCGGCAGGATTTTCCTGAATATATTCACTGTTTGGTATTATCGGCTTTGCCACATATTTAAAGTCAACAGGCAGGCTGTAAACTTCTGAGCCGTCTGCAATAACAGCACCGATTGTTATTGAGTAATCATTACCGGCTCTAAGCGAACCTTCGCTGACTTCAACGCTTTCGCCGTCATATACGTCTGACAAAAGAACTGAACTTGCGTTTGCGTCCTTTATAATAACGTGATATGCTTGTGCATTACTTACAGGTGTCCAAGACACTGTAAAGTTGCCTTCTTCAATTTCTGCACCGTCTTCCGGAAGTGTTATTTCAGGAAGTTCGATTGAATAATCACCGCTCTTAAATGTATTGTATGAACGATTGATACTTGAAATGGCTTGTTCTCTTGTTGTTGAACCCAACGGCGAGAAGTTTTCATCGTCAACACCGCTCATTAATGAGTAGTTAAGCATTGTAATTACCGATGATTTAGCCCAAGAGCTAACTTCGTCAGAATCTTCAAATGCGTTGACAACATCAGCGTCGTCATAACCGTCTGAAAGGTTAAAATTGACTTCACTTGCAGTAAGTGTACTTACAAGCATTTTTGCCATTTCTTCACGTGTCACAAGTCTATCAGGTGTAAATGTATTATCACCTGTACCGGAAACCATTCCATAACAGTAAGCTTGGGCTACCGCCATGCTATCTGTATCTTCAAAAGGTGACACTTCCGGTTCTATCATATCTTCACCTGTAAGCTTTTCGTATAAGTTTACCGCAAGCTCACAGAACTCTTCACGAGTTATGTTATCCTTTAGGTTGTTTGAAACCACCGAGTACGAAACAAGGCCGGCTTCATTAGCCTGTTGGTAGTCGGATACAGCCCAGCCGCTTAGGTCTGCCGCAAAAGCAGAAGTTCCTAAAACCGCTGACATCGATATAACAGATAAGATAATCTTCTTTGCTAACTTATTCAAGATATAATCTCTCCTTTTCACTTTAAAGACCTTTACCCTATGAGTTTTTTTCTATGTTTGTATTATCCGCGTTAATATTTTGTCTTACGTTCATAGTCTTTGCTTTTTGAACGTTGACTGTATTGTAACACTAAAAAATAGCTGTGTCAAGCCTTTGGCAAGTAAAAATGTTAAATTTCTTAAAATTTTTGTATTGTTTTTGTAAAATTACAGTAAAACAGCTGAAACATTCGCGTAATTAAGCTGAAATATTACAAAAATTTGTTCATTGTTTTTACAGTATATTACATTTATGATTAACATAAAAAACTTTACAACTACAATATATTGACATATTTTTTTATCCCACGCAAGATATTGAACGATTTATGTTAAAACTTGCACATAATATTACAACTTTGTTACAAAATTTTAAGAAGTTGTGAAGAAATTGCTACAATCCGCACCACTGTGCGGTTTTTCCTGTCAAAATCTCTGAGAAATTCTTTAAAATATTTTTTTAATCACATCATATTTTACTCATTTTCGTTCGAGTTTCTTCTTATTATAATAAATTTTTTATTGAATAAATTTTCATTAATAAAAACATCCTCAAAAACACCGTTTTTAATAAATACAGCGTCGAATTTGTTACATAACTCCATGCCGCCACTCCACCGCAAGCGGTCCCATCTCCTCAAGGAGAGGCTTTCGACACACAACGCATTCCGCATAGCTCCCCTTGAGGGGAGCTGTCAACGCGGTTGACTGAGGGGTGGCTCTCTCATATCTTTTATCTCCCATCCCTCCGTATGGGGCGACCAATGATCGCCCCTACATTGCTCACAACATCTCCGCAATGCCTATTTTCCCACGTAAAAAGCGGACAACCTTAGTTATCCGCTTTAAATATGTACACATTCAATTATTTAACATCAACCTTTTCACCGGCGAGAATTTTATTCATAGTTCTTGCAGCGCACATCTTACCGCACATTGAGCAAGTATGTTTTTCTTCCGGCGGCAATTCGTTATAATATCTCTGTGGTTTTTCAGGTTCAATAGCATATTGGAACATTTCGTCCCAGCACACACGTCTTCTTGCGTCACTCATCTTGTTGTCAATATCTCTTGCACCCGGCACACCCTTAGCCATATCAGCGGCATGAGCGGCGATTTTAGCAGCCACAATACCCTCTTTAACGTCATCGGCATTAGGAAGTCTTAAATGTTCCGCAGGTGTTACATAGCATAGGAAATCAGCACCGTTTGCCGCTGCAATAGCACCGCCTATTGCAGAAGTGATGTGGTCGTATCCCGGTGCAATATCGGTTACAAGAGGACCTAATACGTAGAACGGTGCATTATGGCAAAGACGTTTTTCAAGTTTCATATTTGCCGCAATCTCATCTATCGTCATATGTCCCGGACCTTCAACCATAACTTGTACATTCTTTTCCCAAGCACGTTTTGTCAAAATACCAAGCTCAATAAGCTCCGTAATCTGCGACGCGTCTGTCGAATCATGTGTAGAACCCGGACGGCAAGCGTCACCAAGGCTGATTGTTACATCATATTTTGCAAGTATGTCAAGCACCTTGTCATAATACTCATAAAACGGATTTTCATTGCCTGTCATTTCCATCCAAGCAAAAATCAACGAACCGCCCCTTGAAACGATATTTGTAAGACGGCCACCCGATTCTTTAAATATTTGAGCAGTTCTGCGATTTATGCCTGCGTGAATTGTCATAAAGTCAACACCCTCTTTAGCGTGAGCCTCTATAACCTCCAAAAATTCGTCAGCCGTAATATCTGCAAGCTCTTTATCAAGATAACCAACCGCATCATACATCGGCACTGTACCGATCATAGCAGGGCATTCGTCAATAAGTTTCTGACGGAATTCGTGAGTTTTGCCGTAACAGCTAAGGTCCATAATAGCCTCAGCTTTCATATCAACAGCCATCTTAACCTTTTCCCATTCAATACTGTAATCCGTACAGTCCTTTGAAATTCCGAGATTTACGTTTATCTTTGTTTTAAGACCTTCGCCGACACCTTCCGGACTTATAGCCTTGTGCATTTTGTTTGCAGGAATTGCAACACTGCCTCTTGCAACTCTTTCACGAAGTTCCTCTGCGGTTATATTTTCTTTTTTAGCCACTATTTCCATCTCAGGTGTTATAATACCCTTTTTAGCGGCATCCATTTGTGTTGTATAATTCATATATATCTCCTCTTTCTTTTTATTGAGCATAAAAAAATGCTCTCAAAAAGAGAGCTGTTTCCAAAATCCCGTTACGGCATTACCCGCATACGGTCAATGGGTCGAAGTCAAACTTCCTCTCAGCCGAAAAGCTCCCCTTTTATGTGGATATTATATACTAATACTCACTCACTGTCAAGGTAATATAACGCAAATGTTAATTAAATTTAGTAGACTAAAAATTCAATATGTGTTATATTATAATATAGTAACTGATAGGAGAAAGTTTTATGAAAACGATAAAAGACATATTTTCAAAAATCATAAAATTTATATTGAAAATTACCGGTGATGATTTGAGCATATACGCCGCCCAGGCATCTTTTTTTATTATAATTTCGGTTATACCGTTCAGTATGCTTGTACTTTCAATAATCAAACTGTTCATTAATATAGACATAAACTCAATATTGCACACAATAAATTCATTTGCCCCTGCGGCAATCAGCACGTTTCTTACGGAAACAATAACCGATTTATTTACCAAAAGCGGCTCGGTGCAAGTCATTTCCGTAACCGCCGTATCAACACTCTGGCTTGCGTCAAGGGGCGTTATGGCACTGTATACGGGACTTAACAAAGTCTACCGTTCACGCAGCAAAAATTACTTTATCGGCAGACTTATTTCTATATTATATACGCTTGCATTTATTGCGGCACTTATCTTGACGATTGTGTTTTTCGGTTTCGGAAGCAAGCTCGAATACTTTATCAATTCACATTCGCCGTTTTTCTCGACATTGCTCGACTTCTTTTTAAGAGGCAAGATACTTATATTTATGATTTATCTTACCTTTGTATTCGCACTGTTCTACAAGTTTCTGCCTAAAAAGGACAATCGCTTTAAGGCACAGCTTCCCGGTGCGGCATTTTCGGCGGTCGGCTGGATGGTGTTCTCATTCTTCTATTCAATATATATAGAACACTTTTCAAATTATTCATTCGTTTACGGTTCACTTGCCGCAATCGTATTTTTAATGCTTTGGCTTTATTTTTGTATGAACATATTCCTGTTCGGTGCACAGATAAATAAAATGATTGAGGATGGTTTTTTTCAAAAATAACTCTATCCGTTTTATCATTTTTATGATATAATTATAATATATTTTATATAGGGGGGTTAACGTATGACATTTGACACAATCGCATTTACGCAGGACGAGCTTGACAATGCGTTAAACTTATGCTGTACGTCAATCGGGCTTTGCGATAACGACTTTATATTACCTCAAATAGCCGGTGTAACATACATATCAATAGGCGAAATATCCGCAAAAGCAAAATTCAAAAAAGACGATATGAAAAAGCACAACATAAATTGTATCGGATTTGTACCGCAATTTGCACCACAGATATGCGAACATTCACCTTCGGTTTCTTCCTATATAACGTCATATATAACATCATATCAATATGAATATGAGTACGAATACATAACAAGCTATTCATCATCATACACCACCTCGGCACAATCATCATTTGCCACAAGCTTTGTAACAGGCAGTGGGTGTATATATATAAACGGTTACGGAATTAATCTCATATAGGTGGCAATATGGACGCAATACATATAAATTGGACAAAGCCTTTCAGAAACAAATTTAACGCACCTTATGAAATCGAAGATTTTGAAATACTCACAACAATTCTTTCCGCATTGAAATGGCGTGAAAAAAACGGTAATATAAAAATGGTTACCGATTCCGTAGGTGCACAATATTATAAAAAAACAGGTCTTGACGTTATTTGGAACAGTGTTGAAAATATTCTTGACAATGTCGATGTCAACAGCAATGTTTTTTGGGCGGCTGGCAAAATATTTGCCCTAAAGGAGCAAAACGCACCTGTTGCAATGATTGACACGGATTTTGTCGTGTGGGAGAAACTCGACGAAGAAAAACTCGCCGATGTGTCGGTTATCCACTTTGAAAATCTCTATCCGGACGTTTATCCCCCAATAGACTTCTTTCATATGGATAACTATGAATTTGACATTGATTTTGATTGGAACATAAAAGCGTGTAACACCGCATTTTGTGTAATAAAAAACGAAAAACTGCTCCGTTATTATACGGATAAATCAATCGAATTTATGCGTCATACAAGCGAACAAAACGACAGACTTGCATATATGGTGTTTGCGGAACAGCGTATGTTGCCTATGTGTGCAAAAAAGCTCAATATGAGCATTATGTCATTTTCGGACTTGAACAGGCTTTTTAAAAACGGCGACAATATGTTTACGCATACATGGGGTATGAAACAGCAAATGCGCGACAATGCTTTTTTAAGAGCCGATTTTTGCAGACGATGTATTAAACGAATTATTAGAGATTATCCCGAAATGAAAAATATTATTATGAATATAGAAAATCTGAAACAGTATTTTTAAAATACTGTTTTTTTGTGCATACTATTAATATATTTACCATCCAAAAGAACGGAGATTATTATGGAATTTATAAAAATTATACTTACATCAGTCGGCTCAATCATCGCATTGTTTTTCTCAACAAAAATAATCGGCAACAAGCAAATGTCGGAATTGAGTATGTTCGACTATATAAACGGTATAACTATCGGCTCTATCGCCGCCGAAATGGCGACTTCGCTTGACGGCAAGTTTTACTATCCCCTTACTGCGATAGTAATTTATACCGTCATTATGTGGTTTATATCATATCTTACCGAAAAAAATATTAAACTAAGACGTTTCTTTACGGGACGGTCAATAGTTTTAATGCAAAGCGGTAAAATATATCAGAAAAATTTTAAGACTTCAAAAATAGATATAAACGATTTCCTTGTACAATGCAGAATAAACGGTTTTTTCACATTAGATGATGTCGATACCGCAATACTTGAACAAAACGGTAAAATATCGTTTTTGCCCAAAGTACAGGCACGCCCTGCTAATGTGCAGGATATGAACATCGCAGCAAAACAAGAAAAGCTGTCCTTTACAGTTGTTCTTGACGGACATATTATGGAGGAAAATTTAAAACTCAGCGGCAATAATAAAAAGTGGCTTGAAAATGAATTGCAAAAGCAAAAAATCGGCAATGTGAAAGATGTGTTCATCGCACTTTGCGACGGTAATAATACATTGTCGGTTTATAAAAAAACAGACGATTCACCAAAGAATGACCCGTTTCAGTAATGATGAGTTGTTACGAACGATGTAGAGGCGATCATCGGTCCCCCATTAACGACGCAGGGATGATCATCGGTCGCACATTAACAACGTAGAGGCGATCATCGGTCGCACATTAACGATGTAGGGGCGATCATCGGTCGCACATTAACGACGTAGGGGCGATCATTGGTCGCCTATTAACGATGTAGGGGCGATCATTGGCCGCACATTTTAAAATAGAGAATAAACAAGAACCCCCCTCAGTCGGCATAGCCGACAGCTCCCCTCTATGGGAGCCTTTGGATTGGCTGTTATTCAAAAGCCTCTCCTTGAGGATAGGGGGACCGCTTGCGGTGGAGTGGTGGTAAGGGATACGGAACGTCGAGGTACCGTATCCTACGAATAAAATTGCCGATGAACTTCATAAAGGCTCCCCTTGAGAGGAGCTATCAATGCAGTTGACTGAGGGGTGGCATAATACAATAAAATACATCAACCAATACAAAAAAGGTGTTTCCGATTGGAAACACCTTTTAAAATTCAAAATATTATAATTAGCAAACGCCCTGAGCCATCATAGCGTCAGCAACCTTCATAAATCCGGCAATATTAGCACCGGCAACAAGGTTAGTCTTTCCGCCGATTTCGCAGTTATATTCCTTAGCTGCAGCAACAGAATTCTTGTAAATTGTAATCATAATGTTATGTAGCTTTTCATCAACTTCTTCAAATGTCCATGAAAGTCTTTGTGAGTTCTGGCTCATTTCAAGAGCTGAAGTAGCAACACCACCGGCATTTGATGCTTTACCAGGAGCAAAGTAAACGCCGTTTTCTTGTAGATATTGTGTAGCCTCAAGAGTTGTAGGCATATTAGCACCTTCTGCAACGATCATTGTACCGTTTGCAACAAGAGCCTTAGCGTCGTCAATAAGCAATTCGTTTTGTGTAGCACATGGAAGAGCAACATCAACCTTAACTGCTTGCCATAGACCTGCACCTTCAACATACTTAGCATTTGGTCTGTAGTTAAGATAATCCTTAATTCTGCCTCTCTTAACTTCCTTGATTTCCTTAACTGCTGCAAGGTCGATACCTTCTTCATCAACAACATAACCGTTTGAGTCAGAAACAGTGATAACCTTTGCACCAAGCTGCTGTGCCTTTTCACAAGCGTAAATAGCAACGTTACCTGCACCTGAAATAGCAACTGTCTTACCGTTAAAGTCAGTACCCAAATCCTTAAGCATTTCCTGAGCGTAGTATACAAGACCGTAGCCTGTAGCCTGAGTTCTTGCAAGTGAACCGCCCCAAGTTAAACCTTTACCTGTAAGAACGCCTTCATATACGTCCTTTAATCTCTTATATTGACCGAACATAAATCCGATTTCTCTTGCACCTGTACCGATATCACCGGCAGGAACGTCTGTATCAGCACCGATATGTCTGAAAAGCTCTGTCATAAAGCTCTGGCAGAATGCCATAACTTCTCTGTCTGACTTACCCTTAGGATCGAAGTCACTACCGCCTTTACCACCGCCGATTGGAAGTGTTGTAAGTGAGTTCTTGAAAATCTGTTCAAAACCAAGGAACTTGATAATACCAAGGTTTACTGATGGGTGAAGTCTTAGACCGCCCTTGTATGGACCAATAGCACTGTTGAACTGTACTCTGAAACCTCTGTTTACCTGTACCTTACCGTTGTCGTCAACCCAAGGAACACGGAACATAATCTGTCTCTCAGGCTCTACTATTCTCTCAAGCAATGAAGCCTTCTCGAATTCAGGATGCTTCTCAAATACAGGTTCAAGTGATGTTAGAACCTCTGTTGCCGCCTGTATAAATTCAGGCTCGCTTGCGTTTTTCTCTTTTAACTTTGCTAGTACGTCTTGTGCGTATGACATAGTTAAACCTCCTCTAAAAATTAATTTTTTTCTCATCAGAGTGTACAATGTTTGCTATGGTTCACTCTGTTGTGCCAATCTAACATATATTTTAGCATTATTTTTATGATTATGCAACAAAAAATTTGAATTTTTTTCAAAAAAATATTGATGTTTTTCGAATATGGCTTAACTATGCCGTTGTTAGTTTTGCGTAACTTTTTATTTCTTTCAAAAATTCATATATTCGATATACAATTTTTCAAAATCTTCACTGTTTCCGAGTGAAATTTCGGAACTGATTTCCTTTATACGACCGATTCTTTCATCGCCGTCCTGCCTTTCGGCATATTTGACGCAACCGCCGAGCGAGCTGTTACCGATAACTTTCGTCTTACCCAAAAACTCACGCGGCAATATTCCGATATTGCAAGCCTTTTCAATCGAAAGACCGTAACCGAAACCGCCGGCAAGATACACCGTATCAATTTGTGAAAGCTCTGTTCCCCACGACTTCGCAAGCACATCAATACCGGCTCTCACCGCCGATTTTGCCATTTGCACCTGACGAATATCATTTTGCGTAAACACAACGTCCTCCGCGACCTTATAACCGTTTATAAAATAGTCGTCATTCAAAAGACCCGTTTTATCAATTATTTTTTCGTCAAGCAATTCCGAAACCAACTCAATTATACCCGTTCCGCAAAGACCGACAGGCGGTTTATCCGCGATAGTTTTTAGTGTCCCCATTTTTAAATCAACACCGCATACCGCACCGTCAACCGAACCTATTCCGCACGAAATTCTTCCGCCCTCAAAAGCAGGTCCTGCGGCAGTAGACGTAACAATCATTTTATCCTTATTGCCCAACGCCATTTCACCGTTTGTACCCAGGTCAATAAACATATTAACCTTATCCGATTTATCAAAATCACTCATATAAAGTCCGCTCACTATATCGCCACCTACAAACGCAGATATACCGCCGTATACAACTGTTTCAATCGGCGAAACCTTACTTTTTGTAACTTTATCAAGCGTAGTTTTTAGTGTCCCCAAGTGTTTTGATTTAAAAGGATATTCACCGAGTGTACCGCAAGAATATCCCATAAGCAGATGTACCATTGTTGTATTGCCCGCGATAACAACTTTTTTAGTGTCCCCAAATTCTTCGGTCACTTTTTTATATCCGCTTATAATCGTATAACGCATAACAGCCGAAAGCTCGTCCAACCTTCCTCTGTTTGCCGACTCGATTCTTGAAAGAACATCCAGTCCGAAACGTCTTTGAGGATTAATTGTTCTGTATGTTTTTAGTGTCCCCTTATCCGTCACAAGTTCAAAAGCAACAGTAGTTGTACCTATATCAATACAGACTGCACTGTCACCATCTTTAAAATTCGGTTTATACTCATAACTCGACAGCACTTCAAATCTGCCGTTTTTTATATTACTTCTTCTCGGGCAGTCAAAATTAGAACACTTTGAACAGTCGTGCTGTGCGTTAAATACCTTTTCATCAGTCGTAAATTCAAGTATGTAGCCAAAAGTTTTTACGGGTTCAAACATAAAACCGCTTGTCATTTTTATTCCGTCAACGCCTGTTTTCACGACAATAACGGATTGTTGAGAAAGCGGAAAATCTTTCGGTGCATCAAGACGTTTTTTAACACCCCAAGACTTTTTTGCACACAAAAGCTTTATATTTTCGGCAAGCACATCATCCACCATAAAAAGATACTCGTCCGCCATTGCGTCAACAAGTATACCTTTCATACCCTCACCGTTGTCAAAAAAGCTTTTTGATATTCCGCTAATTTTTTCACCGACCGTAAGTATGCAATATGCTTTCATACCCTCCGTTACGGCAACTGCACGCGGGGACAGTAAATCCATCACCGTTTCTTCAAGCTCGTCAAAATAAGAAGAAACAGTTCCATACACACTGCTCCCCTCAAAACACCCCAAAGTTTTTAATACTTTATCTTTATCTATTTTTATCGAAAAATCTTTAATCTCTATTCTATTCATATCATACTACCCCTCATTTATAAAAACAGCGGTACTTTTCACCGTACCGCTGATGATTAATAAAATTTACCGTTTGCCCTGTCAAACACCTGTTGAGTTCCGGCAGAGTATTCTCTGTTCATACGTTTTAACGGACTGTATGTATTGCCGGTAAAGAAATTCACACCGTACACCGTACTGAATGAAATCTTATAACCAAGCTGACTTTTAACCGCATTATCGAGTGTTGTCGTATAATATCCGTACGGCCACGAAATACTTGTCACATCTTTTCCGGTAACTTCTTTCAAAATTTCTCCGTTACTCTGAATATCATCGAGTATATCGCCGTAAGCGTTTGTATTGTTGTAAATCGCCTTTAACTGTTCCTTAGGCATACTGTGAATACCGTTTGTGTGATTGCCTATTTCGACAAGTCCGCTGTTCGCCATTTCATATGTTTCATCAGACGTCAAATAACCGTAACGGTCTATGTATGAGCCAATCAAAAACATTGTAGCCTTTGCGTCATTTTTCTTTAATATCGGAAATACCTCCGTATAGAAGTTTGAGTATCCGTCATCAAATGTCAAAAGCAATATTTTTCTGTTGTCAATATCAGCCATATTCGCCGTTGCGAGTTCTGTCGCGGTCATCGGTATATATCCGCAGCTTTTAAAGTATTGTATATCCGCATCAAGCTGCTCGGGTGATATTGTATAATCATTCCAACGTGACGAATCAGTTGTCACACTGTGATACATCAGTGCCGCAACCTTTGCCGCCGCACTTGCCGACACATTACCCATTGAAAAAAGCGTTATAAGCACCGCCATAACGGCAATTATCTTTTTCATTACTATCGTAAAATCCTTTCCTCCTGCACCGTAAAAATGCGGTGTATAATTTTTACTTCTATCTTGCCTATTGTACTATACAACATCGTTTCTGTCAAGCCAAAGTATATGAGCTGTCGATATTTTGTCGATAGCTCATAAAATCACATCTTGCAATGTATTTTTTGAGTATTTTCAGAGAAAAAATCTAAATTGGCATTATTTTCTCTTGAAAAACATTTTATTCGGCAATGCAAACACAAGTACAATCCCCACCGCAATCGCTACGGCAACTTTTATTGTATCAACGCCTGTGTACATTGCTTTCATATAGTCCGACGATATTATGTTATAAACAGTGTTATACATACCCGCACCGGGTACAAGCGATATTATTCCCGAAATCAAATAAACCGTAACGGGCATACGTCTTACGTTCGCCAAAATTCGTGAAAATACCGTCACGGCAATCGACGCAACAAATATAGCAAGTGCCGTTTCGTCGCTTATTCTAAGTGTAAACAAATACACCCCCTCTGCGACTAAACCTGCGATTCCGCAAAATATCAATTCACTTCGGCTCACGTTAAATATCACTGCAAAAGCCATTGTCGCCGCAAAAGCGACAAACATTTCAAGAAAAATCATCCCATAACACCTCCCGTCATATGACCGAAAATGTACATAACACTGCCCGCACCTGTGGCAAGTGCAATCGCCACGACTATCGCATCAAACAATCTCGCACCGCCCGAAAGGTAATCTCCGGCAATAATATCACGAATTGCATTAGTTATTGCCAAACCGGGTACAAGCGGCATAATAGCTCCCGTTATCATAGGATTAATATTTTTTCCCAAACCTATTGCATAAAAGAGTAATATCAGCAACGCAATAACAACTCCGCCCGAAAATGTTATAATAAACTCCGCCGTGTGATGTTTTCTCAAAAACCATATAAAAACATTGATAACCGCACCGACCACAAACGAATTAAGTCCGTCAAACGCATTACCGCCAAACAACAACGTAAAAAATCCGCAGCAAAACGCTACCGCAACAGTTTTAACCCATAACGGATAAGGTTTCTGTGCCATTACATATTCAAAGCGTTTTAAAGCTTCTTCAAAGTCGATTTTATCATCAGCAATATCTCGTGACATCATATTAATTTTCGATACTTTATCAAGGTTTATAGTCCGTCTGCGAACTCTGACCGTTTTTGTAACATCGCCGACAGTGACAAACAGTCCTGTCATTACGACCAAAACCTCACTTTTACCGTCATAAAAGTGCCGTATTATCCTCTCAACCGTATCTTCGACACGACTCGTTTCCGCACCGCTTTCAAGCAGACCTCTGCCGACATCCGCCGCAAATGTCACAAGTTCATTTATCTGCATATTCTCATCTCCTCACACAATATGCAGACAACGCCAAAACTTATATATCCTTTACCGAATTAACCTTTAATACAAAAAGTATTGACGCTCCTACACTTATAAGTATTGTTCCCACTATAACCATAATATTTACCTCCGTTTTTGTCAAGGTGATTTTAGGAAATTTCTCGTTTTTTTACCCTCAAAACCCAAACTTCACTTTGACAATTTAGCGACAATTTAGCTTTATTATGATTACATTATAACAACTACAATGTCCGAAAAACCGTACACAAAAAAGATGGCATATAAATGCCATCTTTGGTATAGTGAACAAATTTTAAATACTGAATTATTCAGCGAACATAGGAGTTGACAAGTATCTTTCACCTGTATCAGGCAAAAGAGCTACGATTGTCTTACCCTTGTTTTCAGGGCGTTTGGCAAGCTCTGTAGCCGCCCAAACAGCCGCACCTGATGAAATACCCACAAGTACACCTTCACTGCGGGCAATATCTCTGCCGGTCTTGAATGCGTCCTCATTTTCAACAGTAATGATTTCGTCATAAACCTTTGTATCAAGAGTTTCAGGAACGAAACCTGCACCGATACCTTGAATTTTGTGTGCACCTGCTTTGCCTTGTGACAATACCGGTGAGCCTGCAGGCTCAACTGCAACAACCTTAACGTCAGGGTTTTGTGACTTTAGATACTGTCCTACACCGGTAACTGTACCGCCTGTACCTACGCCGGCAACAAATATATCAACTTTACCGTCTGTATCTGCCCAGATTTCAGGACCTGTTGTTGCTCTGTGATAAGCAGGGTTTGCAGGGTTTGTGAACTGGCTTGGGATAAAGCTGTTTTCTGTTGTTTCAGCAAGTTCCTTAGCCTTTTCGATAGCACCCTTCATACCCTTTGCACCGTCTGTCAAAACAAGTTCGGCACCGTATGCTTTTAATAGATTACGTCTTTCAATACTCATTGTTTCAGGCATTGTGATTATAATTTTATAACCTCTTGCGGCTGCAACCGACGCAAGACCGATACCTGTATTACCTGATGTTGGCTCGATGATAACAGAACCTTCCTTTAACTTACCCTCTTGTTCAGCCTCATCAACCATTGCCTTTGCGATTCTGTCTTTTACCGAACCGGCAGGGTTAAAGTATTCAAGCTTACCAAGAACGGTTGCTTCAAGGTTATTCTTCTTTTCATAGTTTGCAAGTTCCAATAGCGGTGTACCACCGATAAGATCTGTAATTTTCTGATATATCTTTGACATTTTAATTCCTTCTTTCTGACTTTTAACACAATTTACTTAAAATTAGTCAACGGCGTTGAATGCGTCGTCAAGAGCTGCAATAAGGTCATCAATATTTTCTGTACCGATTGATAGTCTTATTGTATTTGGCTTAATACCCTGTTCTGCAAGTTCCTGTTCATTGCACTGTGAATGAGTAGTTGTAGCCGGGTGAATTACAAGTGACTTAGAGTCTGCAACATTTGCAAGAAGCGAGAAAATTTCAAGGTTATCGATAAACTTGTGAGCCTCTTCAACTCCGCCCTTGATTTCAAATGTAAAGATACTTCCGCCGCCGTTTGGAAGATACTTCTTGTATAGTTCGTGGCTTGGCTCTGTAGGTAGTGACGGATGATGAACAGCCTCTACCTTTGGATGCTTGTTTAGGTAATCAACAATCTTTAGAGCGTTTTCAACGTGACGTTCAACTCTTAGTGACAAAGTTTCAAGACCCTGTAAGAAGATGAATGCGTGGAACGGTGAAAGTGTAGCACCTGTGTCACGAAGCAGGATAGCTCTGATATATGTTACGAATGCGGCAGCTCCTACATCATTTGCAAAGCTGATACCGTGATATGATGCGTTAGGCTCTACAAGGTGAGGGAACTTACCCGACTTAGCCCAGTCAAAGTTACCGCTGTCAACGATTACACCACCGATTGCAGTACCGTGACCGCCGATAAACTTAGTTGCACTGTGAACAACGATGTCTGCACCGTATTCGATTGGTCTTACAAGATAAGGTGTAGCGAATGTTGAGTCAACTACAAGCGGAATGTTATGTGCGTGAGCAATCTTTGCAATTTCTTCAATATCAATTAGGTTTGAATTTGGGTTACCAAGTGTTTCAATGAAGATTGCCTTTGTGTTATCCTGAATAGCTGCTTCAAATGCACCGTCAACTTCAGGGTCAACGAATGTTGTTGTAACACCGAATTCAGGGAATGTATGTTCAAGATAGTTGTATGTTCCGCCGTAAATTGTCTTTGCGGCTACGATGTGATCGCCTTGCTTAGCAAGTGTTTGGAATGTATAAGCAAGAGCTGCCGCACCCGATGCAACTGCCAATGCTGCAACACCGCCTTCAAGGGCTGCTATTCTCTGTTCAAAAATATCTTCTGTAGGGTTTGTAAGTCTGCCGTAGATGTTACCTGCATCTCTCAAACCGAAACGGTCAGCTGCGTGCTGTGAGTTGTGGAATACGAATGATGTTGATGCATAAATCGGAACAGCTCTTGAATCTGTAACAGGATCTGCTTGTTCCTGACCAACGTGTAATTGCTTTGTTTCAAATCTCCAATTCTTATTTGACATAATTTTGTACCTCTTTCTTTCTCAATTTTTATATTTATGTGTATTGTTCTTTCTTATTAAATTAGTTACAGCAACAGCAACACATTCGTCCGTTCTGTACATACTTTAGATTTTGTGTTATCATATCGCATTTTCCTTTCTTCTCTTTTCCTATGGAATTACTATGATTTGTATTATAGCACATTTTTCCGATTTGTCAATACCTTTTTGAAAAATTTTTTATAAAAAATAAATATCCGCTAAAATTCTTCGATTTTATGCGGATATTTACCTCTGAAATATTATCAAAAATCATATTGTATATGTTCAGATTGCTGACAAAACCGTTATGGTTTTGTCTACTGTATTCTTGGGGAAGTTTGAGGTGCAGCCTCATTAAAAATCATTTCTGGCGACATGTGCGGCAGAAATGACTTAAAATCTAAAGTTTCGACTTCGGAGGAACTTTATGATTTTTTCTTTGAAAATACTCAAAAATTACATCGCAAGATGTGATTTTTGGAGCTGTCGACAGGCTCGCAAATTTTTTATATACACCAATCCCAATAACCGTCCTTCATAGACGCATTTCCGACACTGTACTCAAGTTCGGGATTTTTCACGCTGACTTTCATACCCTCCGAAACGGAATTAACGATAAACGCATTACCGCCGATAGTCGTACCCTTACCGACAACCGTTTCACCGCCAAGAATAGTCGTACCCGAATATATCGTAACGTTGTCACTGATAGTCGGATGACGTTTAACACCCTTTAACTGCTGACCTTTTCTTGTCGAAAGTGCACCTAAAGTAACGCCTTGATATATTTTTACATTATCGCCGATTTCGGTAGTTTCACCTATAACAATACCTGTACCGTGGTCTATAAAGAAATATTTGCCGACAGTCGCACCCGGGTGAATATCTATACCTGTTGTGCTGTGAGCATATTCCGTCATTATTCTCGGAATCATAGGCACGCCCAAAAGCCACAATTCGTGAGCAATTCTGTAAACAGTGATTGCAAACACTCCCGGATAACAGAAAATTATTTCATCTGTGCTGTATGCCGCAGGGTCACCGTCATACGCAGCTTGAATGTCTGTATTTAAGTATTCTCTTATTTTCGGTATTCTCTTTAAAAATTCAAAAACAACTTCTTCCGCTTTTTCCTCTGCCTGTGCCTTACTGCACTCTCTGCATACATCTTGATTTGCAAACGCGTTTGATACCTGTTTCTTCAAATGATACTGTATAAATTCCAGTCTTTCACCGACAAGAAACTTTAAGTATTCACTTCTGACCTTGTTGTTGTCAAAAAAGCCCGGAAAAAGCACTTTTCTTATTTCATCTATAATTTCTATAAGAATATCCTTGTTAAGCATATTCTCTTCGTCAATTCTCGCTGTAATGTCACATTCATTGTAGCTGTCTAAAATCACATTGACTAAATCTTCTACTTTATTCGCCATATGTAAACCTCCTTATGTACTATTTTATGCACTGTTCCTATAGTCTATCACACATATCGAAAATTGTAAACTAAATTTCAGGTTTTGTCACCGCGTCGGGATTAACCTTATGTTCGCCGATAAATTTCTCCATCCAAATCATATCGTACCACTTGTCGAACTTGTAACCGCACTTTTTGAATGTGCCGATAAGTCTGAAACCCATATGCTCGTGGAACTGCATACTGTTGTTTGTCAAATGCCCATCTTCATTGTCCGTATACGCAATACAAGCATACATATTAAGAATGTTTTGTTTTTTCAATCTTTCTTCAAGTTCAAGATACAACTTCTTGCCGTATCCGCCACCTTTTTTGTCCTCTCTTACATATATAGTCGTTTCAACGCTCCAGTCATACGCCTTACGTCCTTTGAACGTTCCCGCATATGCATAACCGACAATTTCATCGTCCTCAACCATAACAATGTAAGGATACTTTTTTGAAATATTTTCAATACGACTTCTAAACTCGTCTACAGACGGAGTTTCATATTCAAACGATATTGTTGTATTTTCGACATACGGACGGTATATTTCAACCAACACTTCCGCGTCGGATAATTCAACATTTCTTATATAACTCATTTTCATTTCTCCTCTAATCTCATAAACTACTAAAATTATATCACACAGTCATTTTACCGTCAATCCATTCTAAAATAAATTAATCGAGTTATTCCAACATATCCCTGTAAAAATAAAAAAACATCGTTTGCTTTGGAGAAATGCAAAAACCGATGTTTTTTCGATTGAAATATATAAAATTTTAATGAATCTGATGTAGTAATATTATCTCAAAAATAAAAAAAAGTAAACAGTTTACGACTAAGTGGTAGCTTAATCCGGAAACTTGGTAGCAAAAAAATGTGATATTTGTAAAAATATCACATTTTTCGAGTTAATTCTGTTCAATTTTTTTCCTTTTGTAGTTCAACAATTTTATCTTACCCATAACCGCAAAAAGTAAAATATCAACGACGCTTATTGCCATTGTTTTTACCATTTCCGTCAAACCGAACGCGCAAATCACACCAAATATTACAAGTGTAATACAAAGTACAATTCTCGCCCTTTTTCCGAAAACCTTAACTTCGATTTCTTCCAAAGGTTTGTTTATCGCCTCGATTGGCGAAATTGCAAAGAGTACCCCAATAGATAAAACGGTTGCGACTATGTATACGCCAAGGTTATACGGAAGATATTTAATAGCAAGCAGAACGCATATGCACATCGTACTTGACGACATTAAACACGTCAAAGATGATTCACAATGGTATCCGCCCACATATTTACGAATAAACTTGTACATAAATCCGAAAACGATAACTTGCGGTATCATTTTCATTATTATACCTATTATAAGCATTGTCAAATCACTGACAATAACACTCATTACAAGGTCAAGTCCGTAAGTATATTCTTCCTGTTCTTCCTTAGGTATGTAACCTAACCTAATGGCATATGCCACAGCCCATTCCGAAAATTTACGAAACATAATTAGAACTTACGATACTTCTTAAGTCCTTTTGGTGCTTCCGGCTGTCCATTCCAAATTGTTGATGTTGAATTACTGTTAATTACAAGCATCAATGCTGAGCAAACAGGCACAATTTTAATTAGTGTTGGAACTACTTTGTTTAGGAACTTTTTCATAATAAAACATCCTTTCTTATCTTTACGTTTACCTATATTCCTACAATCACATTATAACATTAAATGTCAACAATGTCAATATAAATTTTAAATGTTAATTTGTGAATTATTTATAGAAATAACGGTTCTAAACATACCTTTAGCTTTGTCATACGACCAACTCATTTTACCGTCATATTTGCTTAATGAATTATTTATACTCTTAATACCGATTCCGTGAGAATTACCGTCATCTTTCCCACTTCTCAACATACCTTCTACAACTATCGGCTCTTTATCAGCATAATTTTCAACTTTAATAACACTAAATGCGTTATTAACTGTATATAAATCAATAAAAATATCTTTTCTTGCCGAGTCTGAGCAAGCCTCTATTGCATTGTTAATCAAATTAGAAAATATAGCAACCGTGTCCATTCCGTCTATAAAATCAAGTTTCGGGTTAGTTGAGGTTATGTTTAACTTAATTCCGTTTTCTTCACACTCTTTTTTCTTGCGAATAAGTAATATATTAAGAATATTGTTGTCACTGTATTTTTCTATTTTTGAATCCTCACACTCTTTTTCAATCTTTCCTACATATTCTTGTGCTTTTTGAATATCTTCTGAAATTAAAGTTTTCAAAACATTTAGATGTTCTCTAAAATCATGATTCATTATTCTGCTGTGTTCATATTTTTCATTTAACGTCTTGTATTCTTCTAATTCAATACAGTTTTTATAATTTTCATCTTCAAGTATTCTTATTCTTCTGTTTTTTGCAAGCATAAATTCGTTTATCGAAAAAGTAACAACATTTAAGGTTATTGCGATAATACAAACCGAAGAAAATATACGCTTGTCAATATTCAGCGGATAAACCATAATTAAACACACAAAAGTCATTATAGGAACTACCGCTAACAACAGAGAAGATTTTTCTGAAGAAATCACCTTTTTTCTGTCTACTCTTTTCATAAAAAACACCGATAAAAAGTATATCAATTTTCCCGCCACCGTTATAATCATTGACTGTTGAGGCGTGACTTCTAAAAAGCTTTTCTTGTCTAATCCCATTTTCATAGTAAACGCTACTATTATTTCACCCAAAAACATAAACACCAACAACATTATTGTTTGAAATATTGAGGTTTTAAAATTTATTCTATAACCCAAATTAAAAATCAGCAAATTAATTACTATAAAAACACCCACATTAACAAATAATTGATTAAACAGCGAAAAAGCAAATACAATCAAATACCCCACAAAGCACATCGCAGAGCTTATATAATAATTCTTTTTCGGTTGTAACGTCGAATTTGCAAAATACAACATTATTATAAATTCCAGTGCAACACCAATTATCAATCCTGCATCTATTCTCATTTTTGTTCACCCATCCAATCTATAAAATATTTATTAAATTTCGTATATTTTCTTCGCGACATATGAATTTCATATTCATGATTTCCTATTCCGCATTTTACGTGTGACGGCGAATATGCTTTCACATAATTTAAGTTCACATAGTAACTTGCGTGTGACTCGTAGAAGAAATATGAATTTATCATATCTTTGACCGCTTTATACGGTCTGTCTACCACAAATTGTTCATCTACCGTAACAATAGTCGTTTTTTTGTTCTCGGCACATATAAAAATAATTTTATTTATCGGTATATTCACAACATTTCTGTCGGTGTTGAATTCTATGCATTTGTTGTTGTTCTCCAACCGTTTCAACGCCGACTCTAACCCAAATTTCAGTTTTTCTTTCGACATAGGCTTTACCCAAAATCTGAATGCATACTCGTTCATAGCATAGTCCATATAAACCTCGTGGTTGGTTACGAAAAACAGCAAACATTCCTTGTTGATATTGTGAATACTTTCCGCCGCCACAATTCCGTTGACTTCATCCATTTCCACATCTAAAAATACTAAATCGTATTGCCAAGCATTTTTAATAAGATTTTCGGGATTTTGATACTTGTCCATCTTGTACGGTATTCCCATCTCTTTCAACGTTTCTTCAATTAGCGCTTTCTCATTTTCCAATACTAATTTGTTGTCATCGCAAATCGCTATATTTAATTTCATAATTTTCTTCATCACCAATTTTATTTATTTCATAAATATTTTATCCTATATTGTATTATTTTGTCAATATATTTCACTGTAAAAATAAAATTACCCTACACTTGACTTATATTACTATTGTGTTATAATTCAAATGTAATCAATATTATTGTGAGGTTTTAAAATGATTAAAGAACTTGTACATGACCCAATATTTTTGACATTAAAATCAGAACCGGCAACAGCCGCCGATTTACAAACCGCCCAAGACTTGCTTGAAACCTTAACCGCACATAAAGAAGTATGCGTAGGTATGGCGGCAAATATGATAGGCGTAAATAAAAGCATTATATGCTTTGATAATGACGGAAAATATATGATAATGCTAAATCCCGAAATAATTAAAAGGTCTGACCCATACGAAACGGAAGAAAGTTGTCTTTCCCTGCTCGGCGGCCCTCGTAAAATTAAAAGGTATAAGAAAATACGCGTGCAGTATCAGACACTTGATTTTAAAATAAGAACAAAAACTTTTGAAGGCTGGACAGCTCAAATCGTCCAACACGAAATCGACCACTGTAACGGTGTTTTGATATAATTTCAGAATTGCAAATCGACATAATGTGATTATTTTTGAAATATTTAAAGTAAATTCATAAAAAACTATTGACATATAGTCGATTGTGTAGTAGAATAATAAGGCAGTTTACTGATAGGGGTGTAGCTCAGTTGGTAGAGCAGCGGTCTCCAAAACCGCGTGCCCAAGGTTCGAGTCCTTGTACCCCTGCCAAATAAAAAAGTGTTGAAAACCTAAGGTTTTCAACACTTTTTTATTTATATTTTTTGTTTTCCAACACTTTTTCCGAAAAACATTCAAGGTTTGATAAGAGTGATTCACTGTTACACAAACTATTTCAATCATATCGCATCAACATCATCACTCCAACACAAATTACAACATTTTCACAAGCGAATCCATTCGAGCCATAAACAAAATATAGCGGTAATATACATGTAATATACAGCCTCAAAATATAATAAGCAGTAAAAAACCGCTTAAACATACGTTTAAGCGGTTTCACTTGGTGAGCCATCGGAGATTCGAACCCCGGACAACTTGATTAAAAGTCAAGTGCTCTGCCGACTGAGCTAATGGCCCTGGCAGGGATAGCAGGACTCGAACCTACGCATGCCAGAATCAAAATCTGGTGCCTTACCGACTTGGCTATATCCCTGTATATTAAAATTAAAATGGGGTGGGTAGTGGGATTCGAACCCACGACATTCAGTGCCACAAACTGACGCTCTAACCAGCTGAACTATACCCACCATATGATGGCGGTAGTTATCTACGCACACTAAACTCTTTTTGAATTCCAAAAAGAAATTGGCGTGTCTGGAGGGATTCGAACCCCCGGCCCATTGCTTAGAAGGCAATTGCTCTATCCAACTGAGCTACAGACACATATATTGGAGCGGGTGATGGGAATCGAACCCACGCGACCAGCTTGGAAGGCTGGAATTCTACCATTGAACTACACCCGCATAATTCAATCTGTCTTTCAGTGAGTTCTCTACTCACCAACTGACTTGATTAATTATAACAGACCAAAAAGCATTTGTCAATACTTTTTTCAAAAAAATTTGTCATTTTTATGTACCGGGACAGATTTCTCTATCCCGACACATTTTTACTGATTTTATACACATAATCAGTCATTTTCGCCACATCATTTTTTGAATTAAAAACTCCGAACGACGCTCTGACCGCTCCCCTATCCGATGTACCTATCGCTCTGTGTGCGAGCGGTGCACAATGATAACCCGCTCTTACCGCCGCTTTGCCCTTAAGCATTTCAAAAACTTCTTCACTTCCGAGATTTGCCACATTAAACGCGACAGTCGCAACACTGTTATCATTCCCGTATATCGTAACATTATCCATATTCATCAAATTTTCTTTAAATTTTTCGGAAAGCATTTTTTCATGCTTACCGATTACATCAACGCCGTATTTCATAACATACTTAACCCCTGCCCCCAAAGCCTTAATTGCAGGTGTATTCATCGTACCGCTGTGAAACTTATCGGGCATAAATTCCGGCTGTGAAACGCTCTCCGAATTACTTCCCGTTCCGCCCGTCACAAGCGGTGCAAGTTCTTCCGGACTTTTCACATACAATCCGCCTGTTCCAAGCGGTCCCATAAGACCTTTATGTCCGGAAAAAGCTATCATATCCGCATTCATTTTTTCCGCATCAATCTTTATGCTCCCTGCCGTTTGTGCAACGTCCATTAAAAACGGTATTTTATGCTTTTTCGCTATTCTTCCTATTGCATACACCGGCTGAATTGTTCCGCACACGTTTGACGCGTGGGTACAAACAATCAGCTTTGTATCCTTCCTCACAGCCTTTTCAACATCTTCCGCGTGTACATATCCGCTCTTATCCGCTCTTACAACGGTGTAATTCCCCGACAAACAAGCAGGTCTTAAAACGCTGTTATGATCCATCTCCGTAACGACAATATGTCCTCCGTTTGACATTGTGCCGAGAATGGCAGTGTTCAGAGCGTACGTCGCATTTTGCGTAAAAACAACATTTTCGGCTTTTTTTATATTAAAAAGCTGTGCAATCAAATCTTGTGTATCTACAATAGCACGCACTGCGTCCATACTCATCTTATGCCCTCCCCGTCCCGCGTTTCCGCCCGAAAACAAGGTACTCTTAAAAAGCGTCGCATACACCGACAAAGGCTTTTTCAAAGTCGTTGCCGCGTTATCAAGATACAACATCATAAACACGCTCCCCGTTTACTGTTCTTTCTATATAAATCCGTCTAATCGGAATTTCATTATCGCCGGCTATCTTTCTGATTTCATTAAGTGCACGGTCATCAACACGCACGGAATAGGAACAGCCACCTTGATTTAAAGCGGACGGCGTATGCACAACATATGCCGGAAAACCGATAATTTTTTCTGCAACTTTTTTAAGTCTTGTCGCAGTAGTGACCGATCCAACCAATATATACATAAATTTCACTCCCCTCAAATATTTTAAAAAGGCAAGCGAGAAATTCTTGCCTCCTTACTATATAATATTCAATCGACGATAGTTTGTGAGTAAACAAAAAAGACTGCCGACAATTTGTCGACAGCCTTAATTATCAATATACGTCAAACACACTTCGCGGTTTATTGTGATACGACACACTAAGCACCAGTCCTATTGCAATCATATTCACAACAAGTGATGTACCGCCGTAGCTTACAAACGGCAACGGAATACCCGTAACAGGCATAAGTCCGATACACATACCGATATTTTCAAATGCGTGGAACAACATCATTGCACCGACACCGACACAAATATATCTTCCGAAAGCATTATCGGCTTTTTGAGCGGTTTTAAAGCATTTATAAATTATGAAGAACAGCACCGCCGTAACAAGCAATGCACCGATAAAACCAAATTCCTCACTTATTACACTGAATATAAAGTCGGTATATTTAGTAGGCAAATAACCCATTTGGTTTTGCGTTCCCTGCAAATATCCTTTACCCCAAAGCTGACCTGAACCGACCGCAATTTTAGATTGAATTACGTTATAGCCTCTTCCCCTTGGGTCAAGGTTTGGATTTAAAAACACCTGAATACGTTTCTGCTGATATTCCGAAAGTACATACTTATATATAAAAGGCAATGACGCGACACCTGCCACACCAATCGGCAATATATATTTATATGAAAGTTTTGCAACAAACATAAGACATATAAACATAAACAAAAATACCAACACACTGCCCATATCAGGCTGTAACAAAATCAAACCTACAAGCACACCGATATGAAGTAACAATCCTAAAATCGTAAGCGGTTTATTTATATCGTCATGCACTTTTGATAAGTGACACGAAAAAGTTACTATAAAGCAAATTTTTGCGATTTCCGAAGGCTGAATACCGATTGCACCGAATCTAATCCAGCTCCTCGCACCCCAGTCGCCACTGACACCAAACACCAATACCAAAAGCAGTATCGCGACGGCGAATATATAAATCGGTTTGACGAGATTTTTAAGCTGTTCGTAATCGAAAAAACACGTTACAAGCATTGCCGCACAACCCAAAACCATTGCACCAGACTGCACTATTACATTCGTATTCGACTGCAATGTTCGCGTAGCCGAATAAATCATCACTATTCCAAACACCGACAAACAGATTGTCGCTATAAACAAAACCCAGTCAAACTCCATAAGTATGACGGATTTTTTTGAAACACTTTTTATTTTCAAAAATATCACTCCTATTCAGATTACAGACAAAACTGTTTTATCACAATTATTTATATTATATAACAATATTCGATTTTAAGCAATATTTTTAAAACTTTTTCGATTTTATTTTTAACAATAAAAAAATGGCGATTAAAAATCGTCATTTTTATGGTAAAGGAATATTTAATTTTTGCAATAATTCATTCGCACGGCGAATCTGTTTTTTACGATATTCCGCAATGTAATGCGTATCAGAACCGACGCTTACGGGAATTCCGCTTTCTTTGATTATCTGTTGTTTCTTTTCGTTGGTAAGAAAATCATAATAGTATATGTAATTTCCCGAAGTATTCAGTTCCCAAAAAATATCGTTGTCACGTAAAATTTTTATTATATCAAGTCCGTATCTTTCACCGAGTTTGAAAATATCGGTATGTGCAAGACCTGCTTTGCATTTAAACAGCTTTCGCCATTCCAAAAATTCATAAAAATCTATTGCCCTTGTATCGTCGAGGCATTCAAAAAGTACATAATCAAAATTTTCCGTTGCACGCGGAAGCGATTCCGGCGGTGTCGGACGTGTACCGATTTCAAGACCGCAAAGAACTTTTATTTGATCGGCATATTTTATTTTACAATGCTGAATATATTCATAATATATAGGAAGATTTTCACCGATTGAGAATTGATGGTCGGTTATACCGATAACGTCAACACCGTGTCTGATTGCATTTTCAATTATTTCTTCGGGTGTGTTCGAGCCGTCATAGCTGAATTTTGTGTGATTGTGTAAATCAACGGTATACATCGGAAAACCTCCTTTTTCTCATTTGCATATATTATAACACACACTTATAAAAAATTCAATTATTATTAAAATTTAATTTATTTACAAACAATAATATTTATGATAAAATAACAATAATAAGGAAAGAATACGATGAGGAGTGATTAAAAATGGATTTTTTAGAATTGGCAAAAAACAGATTTTCGCTCAGAAAATTTTCTGATAAAAAAGTAGAGAAAGAAAAGATAGATTATATTCTTGCGGCAATGCAGGCAGCGCCTACCGCCGTAAATTTTCAGCCACAGAGAATACTTGTACTTACCGACGAAAAAGAACTTGAAAAGGTGAGCAAATGCACGAAATTTGCATTTAATCCGCCGCTTAATTTCCTTGTATGTTACGACAAAGAAACATCTTGGACGCGCGGAAATGACGGACATGACGAGGGCGAAATCGACGCGGCTATCGTTGCAACGCATATGATGTTGGCGGCAAAAAGCATAGGGCTCGGAACGACTTGGGTAGGCTCATTTAATCCGAAGGACGTAAAAGAGCAATTCAATTTGCCTGAAAATTATGTTCCCGTTGCATTTTTACCGACAGGTTATCCGTCAGACGACGCAGAGCCTTCGGCGGCTCATTCAAGCAGAAAAGATTTAAACGAAACTGTTTTCTACAACAGTTTTTCTCAAAAATAACAAGCAGAAAGGGGTATGTATTATGAAAATTTGTGTATTCGGAGCGTCAAGCAGCACAATAGATAAATCTTATGTCAGCCAAGTCGAAGAACTCGGACGTAAAATTGCTGACAGAGGTCACGGACTTGTTTACGGTGCAGGTGCATCCGGACTTATGGGTGCGGTTGCACGCGGTGTTTATGAAAAGAAAGGCGAAATTGTCGGTGTCGTACCGAATTTCTTTGATGATGAAGATATGGGTGTTGACGGCCGTATTTTCCAAGACTGTACGGAACTTATCAGAACGGACACAATGCGTGAAAGAAAACGTATAATGGAAGAAAGAGCGGACGCTTTTGTTATTGTTCCCGGCGGAATAGGCACTTTTGAGGAATTTTTTGAAGTGTTTACTCTAAAACAGCTTGAAAGACATAACAAAGCTATCGCCATACTTAACGTAAACGGATATTACAACGCAATGATTGATATGCTTGAAGTTGCGGTCAAGGAAAAGTTTTTGAGAGCGGGCTGTAAACTTCTTTACAAAGTTTTCGATGACGTGGATGAAACACTTGACTACATTGAGTCATACAAAGCACCGAAAATTAACGTATTTGAAATGAAAGACGTAAAAAAATAATCTAAAAAACACCGACACATCGGTGTTTTTTTGTCGATTTATAAAAAAAATATCTAAACAATGATATATTTTTCACAAATTATAAAAAATTTGAATAAATAATATAGACATTTCGTTTATTTATGGTATAATTAATATACAGACATATGGCGGCAGACGCCGTCGCTACTATTTTTATAACTTTAGGAGGAGAATCCAATGGCAAAAAAGTATTGTTACCTTTTTACAGAAGGTAATGCAACTATGAGAGAGTTGCTTGGCGGTAAAGGTGCTAACCTTGCTGAAATGACAAATATCGGTCTTCCGGTACCGCAGGGTTTCACAATTACAACTGAGGCTTGTACTCAATATTACGAAGACGGTCGTACAATCAATCCTGATATTATGGCTGAAATCAACGAGTACATCGGCAAGATGGAAGAAATCACAGGTAAGAAGTTCGGCGATAAGGAAAACCCACTTCTTGTTTCTGTTCGTAGTGGTGCAAGAGCATCAATGCCGGGTATGATGGATACAATCTTGAACCTTGGTCTTAACGAAGACGTTGTTGAAGTTATCGCTAAGAAGTCAGGTAACGCAAGATGGGCTTGGGACTGTTACAGAAGATTTATTCAGATGTATTCAGACGTAGTTATGGAAGTCGGTAAGAAGTATTTTGAAGAACTTATCGACAAGATGAAAGAAGAAAAGGGAGTTACTTTTGACGTTGAGCTTACAGCTGACGACCTAAAGGAACTTGCATCACAATTTAAGGCTGAATATAAGGAAAAGATTGGCGAAGACTTCCCATCAGATCCTAAAGAACAGCTTATGGGTGCCGTTAAAGCCGTATTCCGTTCATGGGATAACCCAAGAGCTAACGTATACCGTCGTGATAACGACATTCCTTATTCATGGGGTACAGCCGTAAACGTACAGTCAATGGCATTCGGTAACATGGGTGATGACTGCGGTACAGGTGTTGCATTTACTCGTGACCCTGCTACAGGCGAAAAGAAGCTTATGGGCGAATTCCTTATAAACGCTCAAGGTGAAGACGTTGTTGCCGGCGTTCGTACACCAATGCCAATCGCAAAGATGGAAGAAGAGTTCCCTGAGGCATTTGCTCAGTTCAAGGAGGTTTGCAAACTTCTTGAAGACCATTACAGAGATATGCAGGATATGGAATTCACTGTTGAAAATAAAAAGCTTTATATGCTACAAACAAGAAACGGTAAGAGAACTGCTCAAGCTGCTTTGAAGATTGCTTGTGACCTTGTTGACGAAGGTATGAGAACAGAAAAAGAAGCTGTTGCAATGATCGACCCAAGAAACCTTGATACACTACTTCACCCTCAATTCGACGTTGCCGCTCTAAAGGCTGCTACACCAATGGGTAAGGCTCTTGGTGCATCTCCGGGTGCCGCAGCAGGTAAGATTGTATTCTCAGCTGACGACGCTAAGGAATGGGCTGCAAGAGGCGAAAAGGTTGTTCTTGTAAGACTTGAAACTTCTCCTGAAGATATCGAAGGTATGAAAGCCGCTCAAGGTATCCTTACAGTTCGCGGCGGTATGACATCTCACGCAGCCGTTGTTGCCCGTGGTATGGGTACATGCTGTGTATCAGGTTGCGGCGACATCGCAATGGACGAAGAAAACAAGAAGTTTACACTTAACGGTAAAGAATATCACGAAGGTGATACAATTTCACTTGACGGTTCAACAGGTAATATCTATGACGGTATTATCCCAACAGTTGACGCATCAATCGCAGGTGAATTCGGCAGAATTATGTCATGGGCTGATAAGTACAGAACACTAAAAGTTCGTACAAACGCAGATACTCCTGCTGACGCTAAGAAAGCTAAGGAGCTTGGTGCAGAAGGTATCGGTCTTTGCCGTACAGAGCATATGTTCTTTGAAGGCAACAGAATTGACGCATTCAGAGAAATGATTTGTGCCGATACAGTTGAAGAAAGAGAAGCAGCTCTTAATAAGATTCTTCCTATGCAACAAGGTGACTTCGAGCAACTTTACGAGGCTCTTGAAGGTAACCCTGTAACAATCAGATTCTTGGACCCACCTCTACACGAGTTCGTTCCTACAGAAGAAGAAGATATTGAATTGCTTGCAAAGGCTCAAGGCAAGAGCGTTGAGGCTATTAAGGATATTATCAACGGTTTACACGAAGCTAACCCTATGATGGGTCACAGAGGTTGCCGTCTTGCAGTAACATATCCTGAAATTGCAAAAATGCAGACAAAGGCTGTTATTCGTGCAGCTATCAACGTTCAAAAGGCTCACGCTGATTGGACAATCGTTCCTGAAATTATGATTCCGCTTATCGGCGACATCAAGGAATTGAAGTACGTTAAGAAAGTCGTTGTAGAAACAGCTGACGCTGAAATCGCTGCAGCAGGTATCGAACTTAAGTACGAAGTTGGTACAATGATCGAAATCCCTCGTGCGGCTCTAACAGCTGACGAAATCGCTAACGAAGCTGACTTCTTCTGTTTCGGTACAAACGACCTTACTCAACTTACATTCGGTTTCTCTCGTGACGACGCAGGTAAGTTCCTTGACGCTTACTATGACGCTAAAATCTTTGAAAACGATCCGTTCGCTAAGATTGACCAAAAGGGTGTTGGTAAGCTTATGGAAACAGCTATTAAGCTTGGTAAGCCGGTTAATCCAAAACTTCACATCGGTATCTGCGGTGAACACGGCGGCGACCCATCATCAGTTGAGTTCTGCCACAAGATTGGTCTTGACTATGTTTCATGCTCACCATTCCGTGTGCCAATCGCAAGACTTGCAGCTGCTCAAGCTAAGATTAACGAAGAAAACTAATTCATTATCGAATATGATAATAAGACAGGCAAAACCGAAAGGTTTTGCCTGTTTTTTTATACGAAATTCTCTCCTCCACTTAATTTATTTCAAAAAATTTTCAAAAAACTATTGACTTAGAGTAAACTCCAAGTATTATAATATACTTGTAAATAAAAAATATATGCGAGGTGATTTTAATGACTATAAAAGAAGTAAGCGAAAAATACGATATTTCGCAGGACACTTTGCGATATTATGAACGTATCGGAATGATACCGCCTGTTACACGAACATCAAGCGGTATTCGTGATTATCAGGAAAGCGACTTAGGTTGGGTTGAGCACGTTATTTGTATGCGAAGTGCCGGTCTGCCTGTCGAATCTATAATCGAATATGTCAAGCTTTGTCAAGAGGGTGACGAAACCATTCCGGCAAGACTTCAGCTTTTGGTTGAGCAAAGAAAAAATCTACTCGACCAAATGGAACAAATGAATGTCACATTAAAGCGACTGGACTACAAAATCGACCGTTACGAAACAGCCGTGAAAACAGGCGAATTATCTTGGGATTGACGTTGCTAAAGTCATTGTATCCAAAACAAAATAGGTAAATAACATTAAATAAACTTATGGAGGAATTTTAAATGTATATTGAAAAAATCAATCAACCGACAGACGTAAAGAATTTAAACAGTGAACAGCTTCACATTCTTGCAGACGAAATGCGTCAAGCACTTTTGCAAAAGCTAAGCAAGCACGGCGGACACTTCGGTCCTAATCTCGGTATGGTAGAGGCGGCAATCGCACTTCACTATGTCTTTAACTCACCGACAGACAAAATCGTGTATGATGTTTCTCACCAAAGCTATCCGCATAAAATGCTTACAGGCAGAAAAGATGCGTTTTTGTACGAGGACAAGTATGATGATGTATCGGGTTACAGCAATCCCGACGAAAGCGACCACGATTTCTTTACAATCGGTCACACTTCAACTTCCGTTTCACTTGCCTGCGGTCTTGCAAAAGGTCGTGACTTAAAGGGCGATAAGGAAAATATCATTGCCGTAATCGGCGACGGTTCACTTTCGGGCGGCGAGGCTCTTGAAGGTCTTGACTTTGCAAGCGAACTTAACAGCAATCTTATAATCGTTGTAAACGATAACGATATGTCAATCGCTGAAAATCACGGCGGTTTATATAAAAACCTAAAAAAGCTTCGCGATACAGACGGAAAAGCCGAATGTAATCTTTTCAAGTCAATGGGACTTGACTATGTGTTCGTAAAAGACGGAAACGACATTGATTCGCTTATCACCGCATTCAAGCAAGTTAAAGACAGCACTTATCCGGTTGTTGTTCACATTTGTACGCAAAAAGGTAAAGGATATGAAATAGCTGAAAAGAATAAAGAGGCTTGGCATTACTGCGGTCCTTTTGACCTTGAAACAGGTAAATCTGATATGCCGCAAGACGGAGAAGACTATTCATCAATGACCGCCGACATTCTTTTGAAGAAGATGAAAGAGGACAAGACTATTGTCGGAATTACATCTGCCACACCTACTGTTTTCGGTTTCACAGAGGACAAGAGAAAAGAGGCTGGCTCACAATTTGTTGACGTCGGTATCGCCGAAGAAACAGCCGTTGCACTTGCCTCGGGTATCGCAAAGAACGGTGGCAAACCTATTTACGGTGTTTACAGCACATTTATTCAACGTACCTACGACCAGCTTTCACAGGATTTATGTATCAACAACAGTGCTGCAACAATCCTTGTATATTGGGCATCTGTTTACGGTATGAATGACGTTACTCACCTTGGCATATATGATATTCCGATGATGTCTAACATTCCTAATCTTGTCTATCTTGCACCGACAACAAAGGAAGAATACCTTGCAATGCTTGATTGGAGTATTGAGCAAAACGACCACCCTGTTGCAATCCGTGTACCTATCAGTGTTGTATCAGACGGCAAAAAGGTTACAAAGGACTTCAGCAAGCTAAATGAATATGAAGTTACTCAAAACGGCAGTAAAATTGCAATCGTTGCACTTGGCTCATTCTATTCGGTAGGTGCAAAAACGGCTGAAATTATCGAAAACAAAACAGGTGTAAAACCTACACTTATAAACCCGATTTACATTACAGGTACTGACGATAAGCTTTTGGAACAGCTTAAAGAAAACCATGACATTGTTATAACAGTCGAGGACGGTGTTTTAGACGGCGGTTTCGGCGAAAAGATTGCAAGATTTTACGGCAATTCTGACATCAAGGTATTGAATTACGGTTTAAAGAAAGAATTTCTTGACAGATATAACCCTGAAGAAATCGTCAAAGCAAACCGTCTTACTCCTGAGCAAATTGCAGAGGACGTTTGCGGTATAATCGGTTAATAAGAGATGAAATATTATGAAAAACTAATTTTATAAGATAACAAAAAAAACTGATGTGTTTCCACATCAGTTTTTTGTTTATTGTACATTATTAATGATACGTACTATATTCGCATACGGTTTCTGCTTATTATCCCAAGCATAAACCTCTATATCAGTATACTCTTTATCAATCAAATCTATTCCCTTTAACTCGCTTGCCTGTGGCATTTTCATTCCCACAAGCTTACCGTTATTCTTAAAGGCAACATACACATTAACATCATTCATATCCACATTTTCAAAATCAAGTGTGACATCAAGTTTGTTGTTGCTATTTATCATAGCTGTGATTTTGTTGTTTGCCAAATTTGGTGTCGCTGTTGGGATCACCGTTGGGATTGCTGTCGGAATTGCTGTCGGCTTTAATGTTGGTGTTGCCGTTGGCTTTAATGTTGGTGTTGCCGTTGGCACTACCGTTGGCGTTGGTGTCGGCTCTTCTCCCTCAAATTCCAAAACAAGTGTCGGTCCTTGTGCGTCTGTACCGCTGTATTCCTTTGACGCGATAACCTGTTCACGTCCTGTACCTGTCCACAATGTAAACGTAATCAAATTATCTGTACACTTCTCTTTTATCACATCCGTCACATCGAACGATATTTCCTTATAATCGACATTGTATGCAGGTGACACTTGCAAACCCAATGACGACAACGGCGTATCCTCGCCTCTTGTCTTTATATCATTTATAGTAACGGTCGCCTCATCCCAATCATTTTTTGAACAATAATCGAGGTGCAAAACCGAATTTCTCTTATCTGTATTAGTAAATTTATCGTACAATTTCAATGTTGCCGAAGTTAATTTTTTACCGGCATATTTGGAAAGGTCAAAACGTATCAACCCCAAACCTTTAATATCCTTTAATCCCGGAGATGTTGACGAGTAATAATCTGTCGCCTGATTAATTTTTAATTCTTCATCAGATCCGTGTGCTGTTGTACCGTCAACAAGATACGTGTCTGCGTCCGGAGTGACAGAAACCGAAACAGGTTCAGGCGTTGTCTTAATTGTCGGACGCGGTGTAATTGACGATGTGTCAGGATAAGTCACCTCAGTAAATGACGTATTCGGTGCAAGGTAGTTTAATGTGTTGCCACCCGAATCTTTCGCCAAAGCCACCGAACCTATATAATAGCTTGTATGAGGCGGCTGGTTGTATCCGACATTCTGCCATGCTATTGCGCAACGATATTGACTGTCGTGCATAAGCGTTGTAAGTCTGTAATCAGTCGGAATAGTCGAAAAATAAATTCTCACACCGTCACCGTATCTAAGCACGATTTCTTCACGCCAATCACCGAAAAGGTCGGCTGTAAGACACGCATTTGACTTTGTACTGTTATTTATTGAACCCGGCAATGTTGAATTTTTACTGTCATAATAAATTCTTTCCGTACCGCTTTTTATACTGTATTTTACAAGTTTATTTCCGTCAAGCAATTCTCGCCCCAAATCACCGTCCCAATAAACTGCAAAATTCTCCATATTGCTTCCATTGGTATTAGGTATATTTCCTACTTTTTCACCGGCTTGATTATATATACCGTCAGCCGCTACCGACCAGAACAACGAAAGATTACCGCTTGACAGTGCATATTCATCATCGACATTATCCATAATACCTCTGCCTATATCTCCCTGTGCGGCTTGTAGCATAATATCACCATTATATCTCTTTATATCTACCGCATATGGAATTATTTTATCATTGTGCTTACCTGCCTCGTGTGCCATAAATATTTCTTGTTTTCCGTCGTTATCAAAGTCCGAAACGTGTTCTGCGTCACCGTGTCCTCGGCCGTCATACGTCAAAACAGTTCCGTCATGGTCAAGAACCGCACTGCCGAAAATAATCTCGTCATATCCGTCATTATCCACGTCAGCTACCGATACACTGTGTGCACCTTGTGCATAAAGCGTTTTGTTTGTATTATTTTTACTTGTACCGTCTGCATATTTTACGGTACAACCTGTACCGCCATTTTCTTCTGTCGGTGTATTAGTTGAAAGCCATTGTTCTTTAAGGTCTGTGCCGTCCCAAGTATATGCCGCCGCATACACATATGTATAATATCCCCTCGTCATAACAACGCTTGGATGTACACCGTCAAGATATGCCACCGCGGCAAGGTATCTTTCACTTCTGTTTGCATAGCTGTCGCCCCATTCGGAAGATGTCAAAATACTTCTCGGCGGGTCAAAATCAACAGTCTGCATTGCCGCGCCTGTTTCACCGTTAAATACAGTTAAATACTCCGGTCCGCCATCCTTGCCCATAAGCAAACCGGATGAATTTCTGTAATCTTTTTTATCGTCACCCTTGGTTATATTTTTTCCTGCTTTTGAGACATAATTACCCTCACCGTCTTTTGAGCCCGGTGCTGTTTTTAATATGACTTCCGACTTACCGTCACCGTCAAAATCATAGACCATATATTGAGTATAGTGCGCACCAGCGCGGATATTAACTCCCAAATCTATTCTCCAAAGAAGAGTGCCGTCAAGCTCATATGCGTCCAAGTACACATTGCCCGTATAACCCTTAACGGAATTATCCTTTGAATTAGACGGGTCCCATTTTACGATGTATTCATATTCTCCGTCACCGTCAAGGTCGCCCACACTCATATCGTTTGCGGTATATGTATATTCTTCATCTTTCGGCGTCTTTCCTCCGTCAGGAACTTTAAACGCAATGTCTTTATATGCCACAGAACGACCTTTATATGTTGTGTTTGTTGTCCAAACATCAACCGCCTCTGTTTTGTCTATTGCCTCACCTTTCGGCACAACTGTATACTTGTTATCCGCCGTGCCTTTTGAATCGGTATAGCAAGTTGCATCGTGTTCGCCTGTTGTGTATATTTTTTCACTGTCACGGTATATATCAAATGCTTGATTTGTAAGACTTTCCGTACCCAAAAGTCGCCACGACAAATACACACCGTCATTTGTTTTAACGGCAACAGTGCCTCGATCAAGTTTTTCCATTACTCGTTTTTCAGTAGTTGAATTTGTGTCGGCATATGACGTCAACACCGGTATTGACGCAACTGATGTAACCATTACAGCTGCCGTCAAAAATGCGGTTAATTTTTTTAACATAGTTTTTTCTCCCTTACTCCAAATGGCTCTAATATCTCTCTTGAGCCTCTTTTTTCATTATAAACTTTAATGAATAAAAATTCAAGAGGAGAATGAAAAATTTGCTGATTTTTTATACTAAAAAAGCTGAATTTGAATATATCCAAATTCAGCTTTTATGCTAATTTCCGCATTCAATACTTATTTCATTAAACACTGTCAAATAGTCATTTATTGTCTTATTATCTTTTTCCGCACCCGAAACATCCATAATAGCCTCGCCGTTATGCATCATAACAGTTCTTGTGCCATGCTCAACCGCGTGACGAAGATTATGCGTTACCATAATGGTTGTTATGTTCTTTTCATGAACAATCTTATCCGTAAGCATCATAACCGTATCAGAAGATTTAGGGTCAAGCGCGGCTGTATGTTCGTCCAAAAGCAACAAATCAGGTCTGATCATAGTCGCCATAATAAGTGCAAGTGCCTGTCTTTGACCGCCCGAAAGTGAGCCTGCAAGAGTTGAAAGTCTGTTTTCAAGTCCCATACCCAAAAGTTCAAGCTGTGAACGGTAAAAGTCTTTTCTCTGACGGTTAAGTCCAAACGAAAGTCCGAAATTCTTACCCTTATTATCTGCGATAGACATGTTTTCCCATATAGTCATTGACGGACAGGTTCCCATTGCGGGATTTTGAAAAACTCTGCCTATTCTCTGTGCACGTTTAAAGTTTTTCAGCTTATTAAGCTCCTTACCGTCAAGCAAAACACTTCCGCTGTCAATCGGCATATCGCCCGAAATGACATTTAACATAGTCGTTTTTCCCGAACCGTTTGAACCGATAACGCCGACAAAATCACCGTCGTTTACGGTTATGTTAAAGTCCGAAAAAAGTACCTTTTCATCAATAGTTCCTTGATTAAAAGTTTTATAAATGTGAGAAAGTTCAAGCATTTTTCTTCACCCCAACTTTCTTTTTTTTAAGCAAAAATTCGTCTACGCAAAGTGTTGCGATAAACAAAATCGTAATCATAAGGTTTGTATCCTGTGAACGCAAGCCTGCGGCAAGTGCGATTGAAATACAAGCCTTATAAATAATCATACCGAAAAGCACGCCTGTTGTAATTCTAAGGAATTTAATTTTCTTAAATATAGTCGAGCCGATAATAACGGCGGCAAGACCCATAACAACAGTACCCGTACCAGACGCAACGTTAAACGCTTTGCCGTATTGGCAGTACACCGCACCTGCAAGCGAAACAAGTCCGTTTGCAATCGCAAGACCGATAATTTTAATCGTTCCCGGATTTTGTGCAAGCGTGATTACAAGCCCCTCATTATCTCCGACACTTCTTAAAAGAAATCCCGACTTGGTACGCATATACCAATCAAGTGCAAACTTTGCGATAAGCGTAATCACAAGAATAACAACAAATTTAGAGTACAATGCAAAGTGACCGTTTCCGAAAAGAAAAGCTGTCTGTGAGAAAATAGTCGTTGTATCCATACTTAGGAAATCCGACGCTTTTCCGACTATTCCGTAATTTATCGAATAAAGAGCCGTCATAGTAAGAATACCGCAAAGAAGATTGCGTATTCTGAGTTTTACGTTGAAAATTCCCGTAAACATACCGGCTATGCACCCTGCGGCAAATGCCGCAAGCAATGCAAGCCACGGATTAAGACCGTTATTAATCATCACAAAGCATATAGCTATTCCGAGAGGGAACGTACCGTCTACAGACAAATCGGGGAAATCAAGAATGGTATAGGTAATATACACACCCATAGCCATTATTCCATATATCAGTCCCTGCTCAAGTATTCCGACTATCAGTCCTTCAATCATGATTCAGACGGAGCGTTTTTGACCTCAGCTCTGTCTGTGATTGACTGCGGTATTGTTACTCCGATTTTTTCTGCGGCGTCAGTGTTGATAGTAATTTTACTTTCTGTAAGAGTTTCGTAAGGGATATTCTTAACGTCCTCACCCTTTAGCACTCTTGCAGCCATAACGCCTGCTTTTTTACCAAGTTCAATGTAGTCGATACCGGCTGACGCTATACAGCCGTTTCCTACTTGTTCTTCTTCACTGCCGAATACAGGAATGTTTTTAGCAGTTGCCTTTTCAAGAAGTATAGGCAAGTTTTCAACAACTGTGTTGTCTGTCATATTTGAGATACAGTCAACTTCACTTACCAAAAGGTCTACTGCCTGCGGAATTTCAGCGGCATTTGTAATACCCTTTTCAACAAGTTCAAAACCGTATTCGCCTACTTTTTGCTTGTATGTTTCTATTGTAGAAACAGAATTTGCTTCACTTGTTGTGTAAAGTATACCGATTTTCTTTGCGTCAGGCAACATTTCACGGATAAGCTTTAACTGTTCGTCAACAGGCAACATATCGCTTACACCTGTAATTCCGTCCATTGCCTGTGTATCGCTTTCTGCAAGCTTTGCGGCAACAGGGTCTGAAACTGCGTTAAAGATTACAGGAATTTTTGCTTCATAAGCCGCATTGTAGCAAGCCTGTGCAGACGGTGTTGCGATACCGCATACAAGGTCCATACCTTGTGAAACAAATTGCTGTGCGATTTGTGTATTTGTTGAGTCGTCGCCTTTTGCAGATGATTCTGTAATATCATACTTGATACCCTCTGAATCAAGTCCCTGCTTAAAGCCCTCACGGCAGTTATCAAGCGACGGGTGGTCTGCGTATTGAAGTACACCGATTTTGTATGTATCTTTAGCATTTGTGTCTGTTGCTCCGTCAGTTCCACCGTTTTGTGTGCCTCCGCAACCTGCCAAAGAAACGGCACATAGTGCGGCTGTTAGTCCCATTGCAATAATCTTCTTTAAATTTTTCATTTTACATCTTCCTTTCTTTTTTGCAAGAAAAAACAGAAAAACCTCTCAGACAGATAAGTCCAAGAGGCATAAAAATCATATTAAAATATGCTCTGTCTGTTCTAATCTCATCTAATCTGTGTTATATTATACTAAACTTTACTGCCATTTGTCAATAGTAAAAACAAATTATCTGAAATTAAGCGTAGAAAGTCCGAGCGGTGTCGAATATTCAATCAACTTATTCTCTATTTGAGTCTTTCTGTCACCCTCAGCTATTGCCGGCTGATAGTCGTTATACTCATCATGACCCGAAATTGTTGCGGGAATAAGCGTCATATTATCGTCCTCCTGCATAACCCCGTCAACAAACGTAAATGTCTGTCTGTATATAACTGTGTCCTTGTCCGCCGGATTATTGTTACCGCCGAAGCAGAAGTTACCTAAGCTGTACGCTATATATTTACCGTTGTATTTTTCAATACCCTGCAAAACGTGAGGGTGTGTTCCCAAAACAAGGTCTGCACCTGCGTCAATCGCCTTGTGTGCAAGCTCTGTTTGTGTATCGTTCGGAGCGGTAGCCTTTTCTTCGCCCCAGTGAATACTTACTATAACAAGCTGTGCACCAAGACTTTTAACCGAACCGATAACATTTTCAAGTTTTGCCGCCTCTGTTTCGTCAAGTGCGTCAATTCCGACAAGTCCGACCGATATTCCGTTTACATCTCTTATCGCGGTATTCGTACCTATAAAATTGGAGATACCGGCCTCATTCAAATATTTTATCGTGTCCGAAAGACTTACGTCACCGTAATCGGCACTGTGGTTATTTGCAAGGTTTGCCGCCTCAACGCTTGACGATGTAAGTATCTGCACATATTCAGGCTTACCCCTGAAAGCAAACTGCTTATCCTGTCTTGTTCCTTGATTTGACAAAGTACCCTCAAAATTTACGATAGTTAAATCGTCCTCCGAAAATATCGGTGAAACATTTTTAAAGAAATATGAATAATCGCCGTTTAAAGACTCGGCAACCGATTTAAAGCTGCCGTTTGGGTCTGCGTTTATGTCAGTTGCCAACGTACAGTCGCCGACAGCCGTCATTGTGACCGTCTGTACGGTAGGCGTATATTCTTTTTCAGCCTTTTTTTCTGCACGTTTATTAGATGTAAATGCAAGTACGGTGGCAGATATGAAAAGAATCACCGCCAAGCATATAGTTACCTTTCGTATACTCATTTATAATCTCCCAAATTATTTTAATCAATAGTTTAATTTTATTCTAATGCAACTGTTTTGTCAATATAAAATTTAACCGTTTGGTTTAACAATCTTTTTAATTTTTTGTTTTAATGTTAAATACGCAAGTTTTGCTTTTGACGTTTGCTTTGCTACATCTGCGTTTGCATGAGCATTTATCATTTCGGTAAATTTTTGTGCCATCAAGTAATACACACGTTTTTTATAATGGTTTACACTGTCGTTAAAATCATCGTCCGACGTTATATATTCATTCACGTCAAACAACGTCACATTTTTGCAGCCGTCAAATTCTTTCCGTACCGCCGAATTATATTCCTTGTGGTCATTGTGCCTGTTCACCCAAGCCTCCAGCTTATTATCCTTGTACTCACGTTCGCAGCCAAGCAAAATAACAAGTTCCGTATCGGTTTTGATATGCTCATAGATAAACCGCAGATTTTCCGCCGTCTGCTTTGGTGTAAGTCTGCCCAAAAATTCATATTCTTCCGCAATCTTCTGCAAATCCTTTTCTTTAAAATCACAATTTGCGGTATAAACTTCTTTATTAATATACTTTTTCCACATAGCCTTGTCGGTAAGCGGATAAATATACTCACCAAACGCAAAAACAGCACCGTTGTTTTTATTTCGATACACGCCGAGATTAGCGTCAGTCAAAATACTTATAAAAATCATTCCGTACTTATTTTTATAAATGCTGTCCGAATACATTTGACTGTCGCATATCGGAAGTTTACAAATTTCGGCTGTTTCTTCGTCTGTAATCGAATAGGCATTTACAATTTGCGAAGTATGGTTCATACCCTCAATCGCAACACCGAGCGACTGTTTTTCGCGGCTCACATACGTGAACTCACAATCGAATATATCCTCATTTTTTATGAACGAAAATATTTGATTTAAGTCGCAAGGCCCTTTTATAAGCACCTTAAAACCGGTATTTTTTATGTCCTCAAATTCATTATCCGTCTTTACGTTATCTTGATTTATCCACGTTACAGTCGGCTCGTTTTTACCGATTTTGACCGACACGTCACCTACAATATCAAGTTTCGGACAACCGATTTTTTCATATGTATATTGCTCAATCCCCATACCGAGCGTACGGCACGAAAACAGAAAATGCACAAGCGTATTATCCTTTACGGCATAAAAGCCGACAATTCCGTATTCACCGTACTTGTCATACGCCGTTATATATTCACATTTCGCATTTTTATCTTCTAACAACGCTTTAAGTTCGTCTTTCGTTGAACGCACTTTCGTAAAATTAAGCTGATTTGCACGGAATATAAGCTCATGCAATCTGTCAATGTGTTCCGCACAATCCGAATGAAAATCAACGTGGATATTGCTCTGTCGCAAAAATTCTTCATTTGAACCGATACTCTTTTTAATCTTATTTTTCTTTTCAAGCACCTTGTAACTTTCAAGACGTGATAATTTTTCGTCATTCTTATCAAGCATTGAAACCGCCGCATAAAGTTCACCGATTTTATCGGGCAGCATTGTCAGAATATCGGGGCAGAAAAACTTTGCCTCCTCCAAATTCAGCTTATTATCGTCAATAAAAAGTACATTGCAAGGTCTTAAATTCATACTTTCGACAGTATCTTTAATCCTCTGACCTTTCGGCTCCCAGTTAATCGAATTGAACACAAAATACTTATCCAACCCCCATTCTTTCAGCTTATCGATACACGGCTTTTCATCATTTTTGGAACAAATCGAATTGACAATTCCCTTTTTTGAGGATAACAAAACAAGGTCGCAAGCCTGCTTAACAGGTGCGACCTTTTGTTCTGAAATAGTACCGTTCCAAAAGGTTTCGTCAAGGTCCCATATAATCAATTTGATTTTAGATGCGTCCATAACAAATTCCCCCTTGGGTTCATTTTAATTATTTCAATATAATATCTTCTCTTGAAGGACCGTTAGAAACAATCTTAATAGGCACTTCAAGTTCTTTTTCAACAAATTCGATGTACTTACGGCAATTTTCCGGTAAGTCTTCATATTTCTTGATTCCTCTGATGTCAGTTTTCCAACCAGGAAGAACTTTCAAAACAGGCTTTGCTCTTTCAAGCTTGTTTGTTGTAGGGAAATCTCTGATAACTTCACCGTCAACTTCATATCCCACACATACAGGAATTTCATCAAGATAACCAAGTACGTCAAGTACAGTAAATGCAACTTGAGTTGTACCCTGTACACGACAGCCGTAACGTGACGCAACACAGTCGAACCAACCCATACGTCTCGGTCTGCCTGTTGTAGCACCGAATTCACCGCCGTCACCGCCGCGTCTTCTAAGTTCATCTGCCTCTTCGCCGAATATTTCCGAAACAAATGCACCTGCACCAACTGCTGATGAATATGCTTTTACAACTGTAATTATGTCTGTAATTTCATACGGAGGAATACCTGCACCAACCGCACCGTAACCGGCAAGAGTAGATGAAGAAGTTGTCATCGGATAAATACCGAAATCAGGGTCTTTCAGTGAGCCAAGCTGACCTTCCAAAAGAATTTTCTTACCCTCTTTGATTGCGTTGTGCATAAATGCAACCGAATCAATCACATACGGCTTAATCATATCGGCATATTCCATAAGTGTATTGAAAAGCTCGTCTGCGTCCAATAGCGGTTTATGATAGATATGTTCAAGCATAAGATTTTTTACTTCGATTACGTTCTTAATCTTTTCCTTTAGTCTTTCAGGCTCAAAAAGTTCCCAAACCTGAAAACCGATTTTTGAAAATTTATCTGAGAAGAACGGTGCTATACCTGACTTTGTAGAACCGAACTGACGGTCTGAAAGTCTTTCTTCTTCGTACTGGTCAAACAACTTGTGATAAGGCATAAGAACCTGTGTTCTTTCTGACACAACAATGTTCGGCTTCGGAACACCACGTTTTACGACCTCGTCAATTTCCTTTATAAGTTCAGGAATATCAAGTGCAACACCGTTTCCGATCATATTTGTTACATTCTGATTGAATGAACCTGACGGAAGAAGATGCAATGCAAATTTTCCGTATTCGTTTATAATAGTGTGACCTGCGTTTGCACCGCCCTGAAATCTGATTACGATGTCACTGTCAGCAGCAAGCATATCTGTAATCTTGCCCTTACCTTCATCGCCCCAGTTTGCACCAACTATTGCTTTTACCATGTATTTGTCCTCCTATGCTAACCAAGCGTTTGCCTGATTTTTAATTTCATAACTTATTTTTCAATTACAAGCTCAATGCGTGTTGTTTTACCGGAAATTGTTGTTTTCGCCTCTTGAGCGCTCCATGTATAATCTGTGCCTTGGAATGCTCCGCCGAATCTGTCAACTTCACTGCCGTTTTCATCAAGGCACCTAAATTCAACAACAACCAAACCACGACCTTCAAGATATGTTTGAAGTGTGTATGTTATATCATAGTTGCCGTCCGAATTTTTTACCGCGTCAAGAATTTTAAATTCTTTCATATAACTTGCATACTGCTCATTATCGGCGTTATATTCGATTGTATTAACTGAATTGACAGGTGTTTCTGTCGGTGACGGTGTCGGCACGTCAGTATCTGTATTATTGTCAGAATTGCTTTCAATAATAACAGTTTGACTTTCGCCGTCCCACTCTACCTTACAGCCAAAGCACTCCGAAACCGCACGAACAGGAACAAGCGTACGTTCGTCTATAATCATCGGCGGTACATCAAGTTCAATATCGTTTGATGTCGGCAAGTTCTCCTTAACCGTCTCCTTATGAATTATCTTGTCACCCACACGCATACTGATATAAAACACATCAGTATCCGAACGTCTTGCGTTGATAGTCTGAGTTTCCTCTTCCCACTCAACATCCGCGCCCAATGCCTCGAATATCACACGCATAGGCACAAGTGTGCGTTCGTCTATAATTTGTGGCTGAACGTCAAATTCAAGCGTTTTGCCGTCAAGTATCACTTTAATATTATCCTCGCAGTGTACGGTCACAAACGACATCGCAGCCATACAAACCGCAACAAGGCAAGATATAATTTTCTTCATATAAATACCTCTAAATTTATATTTTAAATAGATCAGACGTTAATTTCAACTTCAATACCAAGTAAATCCTTGTTCTTTTCAAGAACAGGCTCAACGTAATCCTTTAAGAAATCTTCAACCTGCTGCGGAGCACGTCCGACAAAATTTTCAGGTTTCATAACGGCATTAATTTCTTCCAAAGTCAAACCGAATGCAGGATCACCGGCGATAAGTTCGGCAAGGTTGTTTTCCTTACCCTCCATTTTAACAGTCTTTCCCGCCTCCATAGAATATACTCTGATTTTTTCGTGTAAATCCTGTCTGTCACCGCCTTTTTTAACGGCGTCCATCATAATATTTTCAGTAGCCATAAACGGAATTTCACGCATAAACTGCTGATTGATTACTTTATCATATACCACAAGTCCGTCAACAACGTTGATGTACAAGCTTAGAATAGCATCTACTGCAAGAAAAGCCTCAGGAACTGAAATTCGCTTATTTGCACTGTCATCAAGAGTTCTTTCAAACCATTGTGTTGATGCAGTGATTGCCGGATTAAGTGCGTCTACTATTACATATCTTGCAAGAGAGCCAATTCTTTCACTTCTCATAGGGTTTCTCTTATAAGCCATTGCCGATGAACCGATTTGCGACTTTTCAAACGGTTCTTCAATCTGCTTTAAGTGTTGAAGAAGTCTGATGTCGTTTGAGAACTTGTACGCACTCTGTGCGATAAGGCTCAATGTGTTAAGCATTTGAGAGTCAAGTTTTCTCGGATATGTCTGACCGCTTACAGGGAATGATTCTTCATAGCCCATTTTTTCGGCAATCTTCTTGTCAAGCATTTTACATTTTTCATGGTCACCCTCAAAAAGTTCAAGGAAACTTGCCTGTGTACCCGTTGTACCCTTACAGCCCAAAAGCTTTGCCTTTGAAAGCTGATAATCAACGTCCTCAAGGTCCATAAGCAAATCTTCAAGCCACAATGACGCACGCTTACCTACTGTTGTAGGCTGTGCCGGCTGAAAATGAGTAAATGCCAATGTCGGCAAATCCTTATATTCCTTTGCAAACTTTGCAAGCTCTCCGATAAGACATACAAGCTTTTTCTTAACAAGCTGCATAGCCTCTGTCATTATGATAATATCAGTGTTGTCACCGACATAACAACTTGTTGCACCCAAGTGAATAATAGGCTTTGCGTCCGGGCACTGTACGCCGTATGCGTAAACGTGCGACATTACATCGTGACGAACTTCCTTTTCACGAGCCTTTGCAACATCATAATTAATATCGTAAATATGCTCTTTCATTTGAGCAATCTGTTTGTCTGTTATATCAAGTCCAAGTTCTTTTTCACTTTCTGCAAGTGCAATCCAAAGTTTTCTCCAAGTTGAGAATTTCTTGTCCGGAGAAAAAATGTACTGCATTTCCTTTGACGCGTAACGTGAGTTTAACGGACTTTCGTAAGTATTTGTTGCCATTTCATTTACTCCTCTAAATTTTTTATAAGACCGAAGAAAATCGCTTTGATTGCCACTTTGCAGTCGACGGTGCCGTACATATGCACTGTCCTAGGCAAAAAGCGGTGAGCCGAGCAATTTAATTCGGTCTACACTTAATTATAGTCCAAGACGTTTAAATACCTCTGCATATGCCTCTTCAACATTGCCCATATCACGTCTGAAACGGTCTTTGTCAAGTTTTTCGTGAGTTGTAGCGTCCCATAGACGGCAAGTGTCAGGTGAGATTTCATCCGCAAGAATAATCTGACCGTCAGGAGTTTTACCGAACTCAATCTTGAAATCAACAAGTTCTATATTAATACTTTCAAAATATGCTTTTAGAACATCATTTACTTTAAAAGTAAGGTCAGCAATAGTATCAAGATCCTCTTTAGTAGCGGCACCGATAGCGATAATCTGATAATCGTTAATCATAGGATCGCCAAGGTCGTCGTTCTTTAGACAGTATTCCAAAGTTGTGCAGTTTAATTTCTTGCCTTCTTCAACGCCGAAACGCTTTGAAAAACTACCTGCCGCAATATTTCTGATGATTACTTCCAAAGGTACGATTTCTACTCTCTTAACAACAGTTTCTCTGTCTGAAATTTCTTCAACAAAGTGAGTAGGGATACCGTTCTTTTCCATAATTTGCATAAGGAAGTTTGACATTTTGTTGTTCACAACACCCTTACCTGCAATTTGACCTTTTTTAAGACCGTTAAATGCAGTTGCGTCATCTTTGTAATCAACGATGTAAAGATTTTCGTCATCAGTTTTAAAAACCTTCTTTGCTTTTCCTTCGTAAAGTTGTTCCATTTTCTTCATATTTATCAGTTCCTTTCCTGTAAACATAATTTTACTTCTATATTATATTATAAACCGCCGATAAAATCAAGACTAATCAAAAAATATCGTAAATTTTAGAATAAAAAAGTATTTTGCAATGTGCGAAACCACCCCTCGGTCAGCTGTGCCGACAGTTCCCCTCAATGGGAGCCTTTTTTCTCTCCCTGAGGAGTGGTGGCAACACCCAAAATCAAATTTACACAAAATTAATCTAAATTTATTTCAAAAAACTATTGACAAACCGAAAAACGTCTGTTATAATAAACTCATAAATCAGTAATGATTATCATTATTGATTTTGAAGGAGTGAAATGTATGAAGTATTCAAAACAGCGTGAGGCACTTCTAACGCTGCTTAGAAGTACACGCTCCCACCCGTCGGCTGATTGGCTGTACGAAAATCTGCGTAAGGAATTTCCAAACATCAGTCTTGGAACTGTATACAGAAACCTTGCTCAGCTTGCGGAAAACGGAGATATTTTAAAAATCAGCACTTCCGCAAACAAAGAACATTTCGACGGTTTTGTCCACCGACATTTTCATTTCGTATGTAATAAGTGTGACAAAATATACGATGTTGATTTAGACGGTATGGACGAGATAAAAAATCAAGCGGCGGAAAAATTAAATGCAGATATAGAAGACTATTCGCTTATATTTTACGGTATCTGCGAAAATTGTAGTAGTAAAAAAATAATTAATTCTAAGGAGGAAATTTATTATGAAAAAGTATGTATGTCCGGTATGCGGTTATGTTCACGAGGGTAACGAACCACCTGAAAAATGTCCACAGTGCGGTGTTCCGGGTTCAAAGTTCACTGTTATGGAAGAGGGTACTGCACTAAACTTTGTATGTGAACACGTTATCGGAGTAGGTGCAAAAGATCAGGTTGAAGCTGATGTTTACGAAGGTCTAAAGGCTAATTTTGAAGGTGAATGTACAGAAGTTGGTATGTATATCGCAATGAGCAGACAGGCAATCCGCGAGGGTTACCCTGAAATCGGCGAATTTTATATGAGAGCCGCTTTGGAAGAGGCTGAACACGCTGCAAAATTTGCCGAACTTCTTGGCGAAGTTGTAACTCCGTCAACAAAGAAAAATCTTGAACTTAGAGCAGAAGCTGAATGTGGTGCAACAGCAGGTAAACTTGAACTTGCAAAGAGAGCAAAAGAACTTGGCTACGACGCTATTCACGACACAGTTCACGAAATGGCAAAAGACGAGGCAAGACATGGAAAAGGCTTTGAAGGTATGTTAAAGAGATACTTCGGTTAATCTCTAAAGCCGCGTAAAACCTAATAAAATTGGATATTTTACAAGAGCTTGTTCAATCACGAACAGGCTCTTTTTCTTTGCTTTTTTAACCTCAAATTGTGGCGTGATTGTGGCGCGAGCCTTAAAAAATCATTGAAAAACTTTGTCCAAAAAGTTTGCCGAAAATTTTTATTGATTTAGTGAGGGAATAAACCGCGCAAGGCAGCTGTAAGGCGCATTTGTTTTCGTTTTCCCGAATTATCGCCGCCCCCCTATGCAGATATTATGCCGCCACAAATATCTTTTTCTTCTGGAACACAAAAGGCGGCATATTGCCGCCTCGTGAAATTTATTAATATGCAACACCAAAATCACTAAGTTTTACATCAAAGTTATTAATTTTTAAATACTCATCAATATAGGATAGTCCTGAATTTAAAAGAGAAATTGCATTTTGTTCTGAATTTGACGGTACGTTTCCTCCTGTTTTATAAAACTTATGGTCGGTGTTAGAAAACTTGCCTATTAATGATTGTTCCCCTGTTTTTGTCGATAACGTAATTATGCCTGTTGGCTGTCCATCTTCATCAAGCATTAAACTTGCATGTGTTGTATAAGTTCCAAAATCAACAGTATACATCATACTAATTTTGTTTGATTGTGTAGGCATATAAGCTATAAATATATCAGAATTGTTGCTTATTTGCTCTAAAACCGCATAAGTATCACGTTCTGCTATATAAGTACCATTGGCAATTATTTTATTTTTTAAATATTCATATCCTTTTATTCCATTCCATGTTTTGTTGCTTGTACTTGTAGATTGAGATGTCGTATTCGTATTCGTATTTACATTTGTATCAGATAAGTCTATATAAATACCTAAATCATTTAAAGTAGCTCCAGTGTTGGAAAGTAAATATCCCATGCCGAATAATTTTAAGTAAGAATTAAAAAGATTATGTTCTGTATTACCTAATTTTGCAGTCTTACCTAAATTCTTCGTTTCAGTTTCTACAAACTTATTAGTATTCTTATCAAAATATCCATAAATTTCAAATTCACTTAAACTATTTTTAACCATTTCACCAGCATAAAATTTGAGTGTCGGTTCGGTATTTTCCTTTATATCAATGTTTATAGTAGCTATGCCCTCATCATAAGTATCATTAGAGGACTGTCCTAAATACATATTTATTGTATTAGTATCTACATTATAGCTTAATTTTATTATTAAATTCTGTTTTAGCAAAAGATCGCCGTTATCTATAAAAACATAATATTCTTCGTCCTCAGTTTTTACATTTTGTGTACCATTTGTTAGTATATAATTTTTTACTTTATTAAAAGCATTTTCAGATGTAACTATATCAGAAACAGGTGTCGACACTATATTATCGGAAGAAATGGTAACAGTCCTTGTATCTCCATTCCAATCTACTTTTGTTTTATACGCTTCTGAAATTGCTCTGACAGGTACAAGCGTTCTATCGTTTACAACACAAGCAGGAGAATCAAGTGTAACAGCGTTATCATTTACATACATTGTATTACTATCAATAGTAAGTTTAATGGTTGTATCACCTTTTGTTGATGTAACGGTTTTTGTTTCTTGATTCCACTCTACACTTGCGCCGAGAGCTTCAAATATAGCACGCAGAGGAACCATTGTTCTGTCATTTATAATTTGCGGCGGCACATCAAAAGATAATATGTTACCGTCAAGTTTTACTTTGATGTCTTTTTCTTTTACATTGTTATTGCTATCATAAAAACTTTTTATGCCATGATAGTCAAATAAACATCTATGTATAAGCGTTACTGGATGTCCTTCTACTGGCTCAACATATTGTATATTTATGCCGGCTGTTGCACCATTTAAAACACTATATTTTCTTGTTGATAAAAATCCCTCATCAGAGCTATAAAAAACAAGATTTTTTTCTTCATTAGCGGCTACAGTATATTGTTTTGAACCGTCCGAAGCATACCAAGAATGATTTTCACATACCATATTACCTACTATTATTTCTTTTCCTGTTTTGTTTTTTACTCTTACTATAAGACGGCTAACTTTTTCTCCTGTATCATCACCCCTCAAATATAATTCAATATTATTTTCATTTATAACATCATCTTCCTCTAATGTACCTGCGAATGAAATTATAGTATTAAATGATAAAATAATTGATAAAATTAATACTATGCTTAAAAATCTCTTTTTCATTTAAAATTACCTCCTAAATTTTATATATTGATTTAGTTAATTGATAAGCGATATTTCTTCCGAATTAGTAATCGGTTGCATATCGTTTATCCATACAAATATCTTTGCATATTGTGCATTGCTGTTTTTGTCTACTGAAATCACTGTATTATTATATAATTCTAATGGCACTTTATTTGCATTCAGTAAAATACCACTATTATCATATATGGCTACATAAACATTACAGCCTATATATGGTTGTTCAACATCTATTGTAAAATTCCATTGGTTTTCTGTTTCTTTCTTTGTTATTGTCGGGTTTGTAATCGTTATATCTTCAGGCGCAAATAATGGCGAATTATAATTAATAGCGTTTATTAAATTTTCATTGTCTGTTCCGATATAAACTTCTTCTAAATCTGTTTCACTTCCTTCATATTCAGTTGTTGCTATTGACGAACAATTTTTAAATGCTCCGTTTTCTATTTCTACTATGCTTTTGGAAATAAATACCTTGTTAAGTTTATAGCAATCAGAAAAAGCATTTTCTAAAATATTTTCAACTTTATTTCCTAATATTAAAGTTTGTAAATTTCCGCAATTACTAAATAAACTGTCAGGTATTTTTGAAGAATTATAGTTTATTAGCGCCAAGTTTTGACAGCCTGTGAATACATCTGTTCCAAAATCCTGAATATTGTTGCCAACTGTTAAATTTTCTAAATTACTACAGTTGTAAAATGCTTGATTTCCTATTTGTACAGTACTATCTGGAATATTTATATCTTTTATATTTAGACAATTCTTAAAAGCAGATGTATCAATACTTTCTGTATTACTCGGAATATTGACTGCTGACAAGTTTGTACAATTTTCAAACGCATTGCAATTGATTTTTTTACGGAATCAGGTATGTATATTGTTTTTATACTATCGCATCCGTTAAACGCATAAGGAGGTATTTCAGTTATTTTGTTTGAAATATCTATTGATATTACTCTTTTATTATTTTCATATAATTTAGACGCATAATACATAGGGCATGATGTGTAATCATATATTCCGTTTGAATTCTGAGTTTCAAAATCTATATTTAAGTATGAATTTATATCAGCAACAGTTACCTTATCAAGATTTGAGCAACCTGAAAAAGCCTCATATCCTATTTTTTTAACACCATTACCTATTGTGATATTTTTCAAGTTGCTACAGCTTTTAAACATCTGATAAGAAATCTCTTTAATACCATTACCTATTTTTATATCTGTTAAATTTTTGCAATTATAAAATGACTGTGCCAAATTTGAATTTACGCTTGTAACGCTGTCTGGAATATCAATGCTTTCCAAATTTACACACCCTGAAAAACTGCCAATAGCTTTTACGCCATTAGGAATAGTAATATTCCTTAAATTTGTCGAATTATTGAATGCACTGCTATGAATTTTTATTACACTTGCAGGAATTGAATATTCTGTATTTAATCTTCCTCTTGCATACTGTAATAATTCTGTCTTATTTTTGTTAAACAAATTACCTTCAAGGGAGCAATAAACTTTATTTTCTGCGTCAACGCTTATATACGATAAATTGTTACAGTTAAAGAATACACCGTCAGGAATAACATTAGTATCATCAAAAGGAGAAACACCAAATTTTTTAACTCCTTTTCCTATGCTTACATTTTTTAAATTAGTACAATAGTCAAATGCTCCAAAACCAACAGTCATTACGCTATCAGGAATAGTAATATATGATAGATTGGAACAATATGAAAAAGCGTATGCGTCTATTAATGTTACATTATTCGGTATATTTATATATTCCAAATTAGTACAGCCTTCAAATGCAAAGCATCCTATGGTTTGTAAATTTTTAGGCAATACAATCCTTGAAATATTTTTACAATACTCAAACGCACTTGAATCAATAGATGTTACACTATCAGGTATTGAAACTTGCTTCAAATTCGTGCGTCCGCTGAATGCTCCTTGCGCAATAGTTGTTACAGGAATACCATTTATTTTTTCGGGTATTGCTATTGCAGTTGAATAAAAATCGCTGTTTGTAATTGTAATCGCTGTTTTACTGTCATTTATTGTATATAACAGCATTCCTCGATAGTCATATTCTTCTGATTCTGCATTTGCGATAAGTGGCATAATAAATAATGCCGTTAAAATAAAAATAATACTTAAAAATTTCTTTTTCATTTTGGTGGGTTCCTTTCTATGTAATTTAATTTTTTTCGTTATAATGTTCACATTTTTGGGTACTACATTCTGTTTTATAATTACAGCTTTTGGAACATTTACATATGTAACTTCCACGTTTCCCCTCTACATAAATACATTTTGAAGGGTATCTGCGCTTATTATCCGTTGGTAAAAATTCTAAATGTGCTGATATTCCCTGCATTTGAGATACTTTTGTCATAATTTAAATTTCACTCCTCGCAATATTGCTAATTCCAATATTATTATAGTATAAACCTATCGCAAAGTCAAGCATTCCCAATATAATTATTTGTATAAACAATAATTATGGAGGGTAGTTATGAATAGAATTGCTGAATTACGAAAAGAAAAGCATTTAAACCAAATAGGGCTTGCAATGAAATTAAACATATCTCAATATATGGTAAGCGCATACGAAACAGGCAGACATCAGCCCGGTATTGATACCTTAATTCAGATGTCAAATATTTTTGGTGTTTCTGTTGATTATATTATAGGAAATACCGATATACGAACACCTGTTGAAAAATTTTTAAAGGATGGATTGACCTCTAATGAAATTGAATTATTAGATATATTCAAAGAATTAGATAATGAGAAACAACAAAAAGCATTAGGAATATTATTCGCCCTTAAATATTATGAAAAATAATCAAAAAGCGGCGGAATTACACCGCCGCCGCGCTATTATATTTGATTTAGATTTCTCTTTAAAATATCAATTCCTGTTTTAGAAACAGCCAGATAATACCGTTGTGTAACATTAATATTACCATGCCCCATTTGATTGCATAATAAGTGCGCAGGCGTGTTCATTTCAGCCATTAGCGTGCCATAGGTATGACGCAGATAATGATATTTAAACTGTATATTCAAGCGACTTTTTATTTCCCTTGTCGGATATTTAAAAGAATTATTTGTTTGAATTTTGCCATTTGGCAAACAATTCACTAATTCCGTTGAATATATTTTTTGACCGTCCACATCTTCAATAAATCGTTGGTTTTGTTCGCGTAAAGCGGCAAACTGGATTTCATCTTGCCGCCGCCTCGCCGATAATTCTATAAAGTATCTTTTTAATTTTTCGTTCATGTAAATCGTTCTGTTGGCATTTTTCGTTTTTGGCGCAACAAGTTTTATAAGTCCCTCTTGATACTGCATTTGTCGGTCTATTGTGATAGTGCCGTTTTCAATATTTACATTATTCCATTTTAAACCAAAAGTTTCATTGATACGCAAGCCGCAATATCTACCGAGTAAATACGCCGTTTCCGCGTTTGTACCTTTAAAATATTCGTCCAGTAGTGCCAATTCTTCACGACTGAAAGCAACAATATCCGTATCATCTTCTGTTTTTAGTTTCGGCATTGATATTTTTGTACCCTTATTAAGACAAAGTTTATTGTAAGTATCAACATCAAGATAATTTCTTGAATATGCCTGACCAAAAATCAAGTAAAACATTTTTAAAAAACTTTCTACATAACTGAATGAAAGACCGTCTATATAATATAATTCCGATAAATAATCATCAATTTCCGCAACACTGATTTCATCAATAAATCTATCTCCAAACCGCTCTTTAATATGATTTTTCCAAAGGCTGTCTTGTTTTAAAATTGTATTGTAGGCTTTGCCGTTTCTGCCTTTTTCGCAATACTCCTGAAAAACTTCTTTTACCTTTTTCCGTTTAATTTCCCTTTGACGTTCTCTATCTGTCCGAGCCTTGAAAATTGCGGCTTCTCTTGCCCTGATAGCTTCACTTTTGGTTTTGAGTTTGTTTCCAAATTCGTCCGTACTTTTCTTTCTGGATATTTGTTGACCGTCCACAACTATGGTAAAACGATATTCCCAAAAGCCATTTGATTTTTGATAAACTCCTGCATTGTTTCTTTTTGTCATGTTTAACACCTCTTAAACTTGTACTAAAATGGTACGAAAGATGTTAAAAAGTTATTTAAAAGAAGTACAAGACTTGTACGGAATATGTTTCCATGATTATAGAAAATATCCCCTTTTGCGGCGCTGTTAAGCGTCGCACAGTTCACGAAATGGCAAAAGACGAGGCAAGACACGGAAAAGGCTTTGAAGGTATGTTAAAGAGATACTTCGGTTAAAATATTTAACGATTAAGGACTTGTTCACGAATGGACAAGTCCTTTTATGTGTTAAAACATAACATAATTACATCCTATGTTTTATATATTTTGTCACTTTCAAAATATCCTAAAATATGATATAATAATACATATACATAAAAAGGGGGATTAAATATGGCATTAATTAAATGTCCTAATTGTGGGAATCAAATGAGTGATAAAGCTCTGTGTTGTCCTGCATGCGGTTACGAAAATCAAGCACAAGAAAAAAAAATACAAAATTTTTGTATTGAATGTGGAAACAAATTATCCGAAAATGACACAGTATGTTCTGTCTGTGGTTGTCCTATTAACAAAGAACATGAAAATTTAGAACAATTACAAAAAGTAGAGGTAGCAAGTATCAAGATTCCAAAAATAAGCAAGCAGAAAAAAACTACATTAATTGTGTCTATTGTTTTACTTGTTATATTAATAATTGTTGCCATAGCAGGAATATTTTTTATAAGGCAGCACACAAAAACAATCTATAAAGAAAACTTATCAGCTGCCACTTCCTCAATGATTATGGGTGCAATAAAAGCAGAAGATTCAGGCAACTTAATTCATGATGTATGGTATAATACCATTTATAAAGAAAGTGATAGCAAGACGGACAAATATACTAAAACAAATCATTCATTCAATGAAGACTTTAACACTTCTTTGACTGCATTAATGAGCGATGATGATTTTAAAAAAGATATTGAGTCAATCAAAGACAATCAAGATTCAACAGATTACATAATGAAAGATTTAGTCAATCCACCTGAGGAATATAAAGAGGCATATGAAAAATTACAAGATTTTTATGATTCTTATTTGGAGCTAACTAATTTAGTTATAAGCCCAACAGGCAGTCTATCTTCATACACAAGCAATTTTAACGAAGCCGACTCTGCCACATCGAATGCATACAAAGCCATGCAAAGATATATTAACTAAAAAAATAACTTTATTATATTTAAGGCGGTACATATGTACCGCCTTTTAAATTACAAATATTTTTCTTCAAATCTATTCCACGACATCGGTTTATCGAACAAATATCCCTGTGCCTCATCGCAGCCCATTTCTTTCAAAATATCATATTCCTTTTCATTTTCGACGCCCTCGGCGACAACGGAAATATTATAATTTTTACAAATATCTATAACCGACTTTGAAATCATACAAGTCTTTTCATCTGTTTCAAGCTTATGAACAAGTTCACGGTCAAGTTTCAATGTATCAAATTTAACTTCCGAGAACAAGAACAAGTCCGCATATTTCGCACCGTAATTATCAATCGCAATATGGAAACCGTTATTTTTAAGTTCCACAATTTTGTCAAGCACATCGCTAAGACCGCCCTTAACCTTATCTTCCGACACTTCAATCACAATCGAATCTTTCGGGATATTATAATCAAACCAAATATCCATAAGATTTTCCATAAAATTAGGTCTGACAATCGTGCAATGCGATATATTAACCGACACAGGCTTAATATTTTTACCCGCCTCAATCCAGCCGGAAATATATTCACAGACGTGTCTGAACACATAAAGGTCTATCATATGCACCGTTTCGTTATATTCCATTGCAGGAATGAAATCCATAGGCGAAACAATCGTATCGTCCTCATCAAAATATCTGATAAGCGCCTCACTGCCGCAAAATTCTCCGTTGATTGCGGAAAATCTCGGTTGGAACCATATAACAAATCTTTCTTCTTGTATAAGCTTTTTCAACTTTTCCTGTGTTGAGAATGACACAAACGTATCATTATAAAATCTGTATCTTGCCGACTGACCGTTATTTCTGTAATAATATTTCTTATCCTGATACATTTTTTCATCGGCAATCTTTATTACTTCATCAATATCCGACGAATCTTTAGAATAATGAAAACCAATCGACACTTTATACTTAATTTCAGAAATCAAATTTCTGAACGCAGTAACCTTAGCTGTAAACTCCTTATCATTCGTATCATAGCAAAGCACGACAAATTCATCTCCGCCGACTCTGTATGAACACTCCTTGCCAAACGACTCAATAATCACGCTCGCTATATCTTTCAGCGCACAATCACCGCCGCAATGACCGCTTTTATCGTTAATCTCTTTCAAACCGTTAAGGTCCATATAAAGTACGCCCAAGCCGCAATTACGACCTCTCATAATTCTTTCGGTATCTTCTGTAAACTTATTTCTGTTATATAGGCCCGTAAGCGAATCGACGTAGCTCAGCTCTCTGAGTTTTCGCGCACTCTTTTCGCGAATAATCATTGACGCAACAAAATAATCAAGTGCGTCAAAGAATGTCACAATTTGAGAAAATTTTTCTTCCGGCAAATTACTTGCGCCGATAAAACCGATTATCTTACCGTTATCGGCAATCGGTGACGCAACAAGCCTTTGCACACCGCTTTTTACCGCCTGATGATATGCCTCAACAGAAATTTCTTTCAAATCTTCGACATTATTTAAAATAACATTTTCATTGCTGTCATAGGTCGGCAGCCACTTATCAACGATATTTGAATCCAAGCTTTTAAGTTCTTCCGCTCTCGGATTGACGCCATTGTTATTCCATTCAAATACATTGCTCAGTTTATTTTCATCATAACTGAACACAAAAATTTTATCCGCTTCAAAATACTTGCCTATTATTCCAAGCAAATTTGTAAAGCTTTCTTCAAACGGTTTATTCTTGTGCATTTCAACCATACAGCTTACCAAAATATGCTCCATATCAAGACGTTGTTCAAGTCTTTTCTGAATTTCTTCAGTGTTGGTAATGTCAAATGCAATATCCAAATATGCCTTTTTACCGTCCCACACAGTATCCTTATGCTTAATAATATATGCTTTTTCCGGCATTACATTTTCACGAATATACTCAGAAAGCCCCTCACCGTTCGAGCAAGGACAATTCGTACATTCCTCACTTTTGCCGTGAAAAAGTTTATAACACGTTTCACCCAAACAATCGCCGAGAATTTTCTTTCCCGCCTCATTTATGTACAAAATCTCATGAGTTTCTGCGTCAGATACATATACAATTTCCGATATTGCATCTAATACATTATATATATCCAGCATAATCCGACTCCCTTCATATACCCTTAATGCCATTATAGATTATATATAAATCATTCTATCATATCAACCATTTTTTTACAATAACAAATTTAATTTTTTACATAACGGCAAAAACTATTCCGGCGATTATAACCGCCGCGCACACCATTTTATAAAGCGTGCGTTTTTCTTTGAACACAATTCGTCCGCCTATAATCGTAATCATAACCGAACATTGTTTTATAAGAGTCATTGCGACAACTGTGCTTTCCTGCTTACTGCACGCGATAAACAGTGCCTTATCGCCGATTACAAACAACACGCTCAAAATAAGTATCCAATAATTTTTGTATATCGTTCTAAAATCTATTTTTGTTTTGGTTACAATCATATAGCCCAAATACAATATTACCATAAAGAACATATACCAAAATTGAAGTTGACCGCTGTTCATACTTTGCATAAGCATTTTATCAAGCAGTTCCGAAACAGCGTTGCAAAGACACGATATAAGCACAAGTACAATGTATATCGGCTTTGTTTTTTCTTCGCCCAATCCCTTGCCTTTGGCATTTACGAAAAGCAATCCGACAAGCACAAGTGCCATACCGGCAATCTTATGTCCCGTCATAACTTCTCCCAGCACCGTTACTCCCAGCACTGTCGCAAATATTACGCGCGACATATCCATAATTCCGTAAAATCCAATCGGCAGTTTCTTTATCGCCTTAAAACTGCATATCCAAGCTATAAAAATTATAGCTGATTTTATCATTACAAATCCGATATAATGAAAATCTATCGACAATGCGTTTTTCACGCTCGGCGTCACGAATAAAAAGCTTATAAACGTGTAGAAAAACAGCACCTCCATAGCACTGTTTTTCTCCATTGCCTTTTTCTTTATTATATCTCTTACACCCTTTAAAACTCCGTAAAGGCATACGAGTCCTATCCACATTATTTTATCAGCTCCGTTAAAAATAAATTATCCAGCATTTGTGTACCGGATTTTGTCTTAAATATCTTCTCACGAACGTTTTTAGCCGTTTCTTTTGTCATTTCGTCCTCATCTATATTGACAAGGAAGTCCGCCTCAACAAGTATTTGATAGTCGATACCGTCGATATTTGAATATGTGTGATGATGACCGACAAGGTATGACACACGTTCGATAACGTCTTTGTCATATCCCAATTTCGTAAGCATTTCCTCCGAAATCGACGGACCTTCGATTTCCTGATATTTGCCCGCAGAAGAATTATATTTTTCTTCGCTTATCTTTATTCCTATATCATGCACATATGCGGCAGTTTCAAGAATAAGCATAGTCCTTTCATCAAGCTCCTCCGCTTCGCCTATCGCTTTGGCATAGCCGTGTACTTTTATAAAATGGTTTATGCGTTTCTTGTCACCTGCATAATACTTTATCATTTCTGTTGCAACAGTGTTCATAATTATCAATCCTCGAACGGTCTTATTCTGTATGTCACGCCGATTTTTTTACAAATATCGGCACATTCCTTTTCTTCTTCCTCTGTAAGCGTTGTCGAAACAGTCGAAAGCACAACTTCCTTTACATAATGCTTTACATTTTCGGCAAACTTAATCATTGCGTCAAACGATTCGATACCGAATTTACTGCGTGTAAGTTCAAGATAACGTTCTTTGTTCGGCGTATTAAGGCTGATCGAAACAATATCGATAAGTCCGTCAAACATAGGTGCAGTGTTCTTTTTGTGAATAAGGTCAGCAAGACCGTTTGTGTTTATACGGATAGTTTTGTTATACTTATCCTTTATAAACCGACAGACTTCAAGCACATCGTCAAGTCTTTCGGTCGGCTCACCGAAACCGCAGAAAACAACCTCTTTATACTTATTCATATCAAATTTTGAAAATTCGTTTTTAACTTCTTCAACGCTCGGTTCTCTTTCAAGCCAAAGACTGCCCGAATGATTCATTTCGTCCCTCGTTTGTCTTAGACAGAATGTGCACGCGCACGGACATTTGTTTGTCATATTTACGTATAAATTATCGTGTACTTCATATAAAATAACCATTTTAATACCTCTTTCATTTTTCATATCTTAAATTATACCATATCACTGCATTTTTCTCAACTGTATTTTCACACCAAAAAAACCGCTCATTAAAGCGGTTTTTTATATTTTATTTCAGTCAAATTAACCTCTTGGGTGATTTGTTTCAACGTCGTCTACAAGTGTTTTTACAAGAGCATTCACGTCTGTAACAGTTTCATTTTCCGTTACGGCAACGCTATGACTCATTACTGTACCCGCGTCCTCGCATGACCATATTGCGTATGTTGTTTTATTGTATGTGTAAATTTCAACTGCCGAATCGGCTACTTTGTAGTCCTCAACCTTAGTACCGCCCGATATACCCGAAATGTCTGCGTCACCCGGTTGTGTACGAACTGTAATGTCTAATACATTTGTATTGTAAGTGTATTTGATTTCCGCCAAATTACTGTCGGCAAGGTATCTGTAGCTTTGTGCCTCGCACTTGCTACCCTCATCAAAACTGCTTGCATTCAAATCTGCCACTTGATATTTTACGCTCTCTGCATTATTCAATGCCGCATTAAGCTCGTCAAGACTGTTATAATCTGTCCATGGGTTTGGAATTTGTGAAGACGGCTCTGTTTTGATTTCCTTTTCAACAGTAACTGTCTTTGTTGCCTCGTCCCAACCGACAACGCTGTGCATACCCTCAGCGATTGCTCTTACAGGCACAACCGTTGATGAACCCACGATTTTTGCGGGTGTTTCAAGTGTAACCGCGTCGCCGTTTACATACATTACATCAGAATCAATCTGCATTGTAATGCTTACGTCACTTACCGAATCATATGATATAACAGTTCTTGTTTCGTTGTCCCACTGTACGTCTGCGCCAAGTGCCTCGAATATTTCACGCATAGGAACAAGTGTATGGTCATTTTCAATAAAAGGTGTTATTTCCACAAAAGAAACATTATTTCCGTTTACCGTAACCGTAATGTTATCATCAGCCAAAGCGCCTGCCGATACAGTCAAAACAGATGCGACAGCCAATACAGATGCTATTATCTTCTTATTCACAATCATTACCTCCAAAATCATTATATTGTCTATATTATATCACAGATTGCAAATCAATTCAATACTTTATTTGATTGAATTGACTACTTCTTCCACAGGCTCTCTGCCCGTATCGGTTCCGTAAATATTATAATCGATTTTATCTTCGGTAAAATATGCCGATACATCATTTTCATATTCGTTATACACCGGCTCTGTATCGTCGTTTCCGCTGTAATAATAATTTACGTCTATTCTTCCGCCGTTTTCTGATTCAAAAGCCGCACCGCCGTTATATGTATCGGTCGTTTCAAAACCGCTCGGAGCGTTTATTTCTATTTGAGGTGTCGGCACTGATGTAGCCATAGCCGAACTCATTGCCATTCCGGTGCCGATAACCGTATCGGCATTGCCTTCATCGCTTGTAATTTCGGTCGGCACTTCTTTTTTTGTACTGATTTCTGCTGTTCTGTCACTTGCCATAAAAGCAGAAAATATTGTTGATAATTCGATTGCGTTTTCCTCGATTGCACTTTCTTCGACAGCGACATCTTCCGTTATTTCTTGGTTTTTACTGTTTTGTTCACTCTCGATATTGGTGATTTTGGTTTTATCCTCGATTTTAAGCGATTTGTTCTCGTTTGCTATTCGATTATTTACCGCAACTTTTTCATTGTCACTACTCTTATAGTCACCGTTCTTTTTCTCCGTTTTAGTTTGACTATCCGAATAGTTATTGGGAGGGGGAGTATAGGGATTTTGAATAGTTTGGGGACTATCGGTAGGATACGGATATGAAGTATCCGCAGCATTTGAAACTACACTTTCCGACATATCGGACGGTGTCGGTGTTGAAACTTGCTCCTCAATAATCACGCCGTCATCTCTTGTTTTCTGCCAATACGGCATAGATATAACCGCCGCAGACACAACAACAACTGCCGCCGCAGCCGATACCGCATATTTTGCGTATCGCCTATACGGTAGGGGAGATTGTCTTTTCTCTGCACCTTTATGCGCATTCAAGATAACTCTGTTTATCATATCTTCACTTGGTTTTATATCGTCATTGGCTTGTTTATAAATTTTCCTAAACAAAGTCATAATCTCCTTTCAGCTTATTTTTAAGCAACATTCTGCCTCTGTGTAAATGCGATTTAACAGTCGATTCTTTTATGTCAATGCTTTCGGCGATTTCCCTCACGCTCATATCCTCATAATAGAAAAGATGTATCACCGTACGATATTTTAAGGGAAGGTCTTGTACAGCGAAATACACGTCACTTTTTTCGGGATTGTCAAAGGTTAAATCTTCTTCAAGCGGAACGATTTTCTTGAACCACGATGACATAAAAACACTCTTTGAGCAATTTATCGTCACACGAATGAGCCAAGCCTTTATATGTTCCTTCGACTCAAATTTATCTTTATTCTGTATAAATCGAACAAACACGTCTTGCGTCACATCTTCGGCAAAAGTTTGATTTTTCGTTTGTGACAAAGCAAGTTTATACACCATATCAAAATACTTGCGTATAACTTCGTCAGATGAAACGTCTGTTTTTGACCTTTCGTCTGTCATTAATCCCCCTCCCTTCACTTATAATACAATTCAGCACACCAAAAGGTTGCACTTTTTTCAAAAAAATTTTTATAAAGTGTGATAATGCGGAATTATATCTTCGTATGTTCCGTCTTTCATGCGGAAACCTTTAGGTATTACGCCGAGTTGTACAAAGCCGAGTTTTTTATATAATTTAAGTGCATATTGATTAGTTGCGACAACGGCGTTAAATTGAAGTACACCGTAACCGATTTCCTTTGCTTTTTTCAAGCAATCCGTCACAAGAATTTCACCTATATGCTTACCTCTTTGTATTGATTTCACCGCATAGCTTGCATTGCAGATATGACCGCATCTGCCGACATTGTTCGGATGAAGTATGTAAAGTCCGACAATATCACACGTTTCTTCATCATACGCAATGCCTGTATATGACTGACTCTTAAAAAATTCCAATCCGCTCTTTTCCGTAAGACATTCTTCCTGTGGAAAAGCCACTCCTTCCTCTACTACTTCGTTCCAAATTTCATTTGCGGCTTGTATATCGTTTTCATTAAATTCTCTTACTTTTATGCTCATTATAACACCTTCCGTTAAATTATATATAAAAAAACGGAATGCAGTGCATTCCGTTTAAAAAATCAATTATTCAGCAACGAATGGCAATAGTGCTATAATTCTTGCACGCTTGATAGCTGTTGTAAGCTGTCTTTGGTGCTTTGCACAGTTACCGCTGATACGTCTTGGCACGATCTTGCCTCTTTCAGTAACGTATCTTCTAAGCTTTGCTGTATCCTTATAATCGATATGCTCAACCTTATCTACGCAGAACATACAAACCTTTTTCTTAGGTCTTCTTGCTCTCTGTGGTCTGTCATTTCTTTCAGCCATGTTATTTTCCTCCTATCAATTTTTATCACGCGGATGTTAGAATGGCAAATCGTCTTCCGAACCGTCAAGGTCCGAAAAATCGCCCATATCAAAATCATCACCAAAGTTTGGTTCACTGCCTTGTGCAGGCTGCGATTGAGGAGCGTTAAATCCGCCCTGATTAAAGCCTTGGTTCTGATAATTCCCTCCGCCTTGAGTACCTGATTCGGCTCTTGAACCGGTAAAGTAAGCCTCGTCTACAACAACTTCCGTCGCATACTGCTTTTTACCGTCATTACCGTCCCAACTTCTCGATTGAATACTTCCGACTACCGCAATCATACTGCCCTTTTGGAAATATCTTGCGATAAATTCACCTGTCTGACGCCATGCAACGCAGTTGATGAAATCAGCTTGCTGCTGAGCATCTTTACCGGCGAAACGTCTGTTTACCGCGATTGAAAATCTCGCAAGTGAAACACCGTTCGGAGTCTGACGCATTTCGACGTCGCGTGTAAGACGTCCCATTAATATAACTTTGTTCATACTTACACCGCTTTCTTCACAAAAGACTATTCTTCGTCTTTTCTGATAACAATAGTTCTTAGGATACCTTCTGTAATCTTGTACTGTCTTTCAAGTTCTTTAGGGAACTCGCTGTCAGCCTTGAAGTTTACAAGATAGTAGAAACCTTCTGTTCTATCATTAATTTCGTAAGCAAGTCTTCTCTTGCCCCATTCGTCAACAGATTCAAGTTCACCGTTCTGTTCGATAAGTGTTGTAAACTTATCCTTTAGAGCAGTAACCGTTTCCTCATCAAGTGTTGCGTCAATGATAAAAATTGTTTCATAGCTGTTTAGTATTTTTTCAGCCATTTTCTGCACCTCCTTATGGACTTTTGTCCCACACATACCCCGTGTGGGCAAGGATTGCTTACGTTTACCGCAAGCCTTGTAATTATATATCTTTTTTCAGCAAATGTCAAGCATTTTTTACTATTTTGCTCTATATTTTTTACTGCTGACAAGATAATCGTAATATTCGCAAAGCATTTCGATGCCTTTGCCGTTTAGTTTTGTTAAGTCGAAGTCGATATTATCAAGCAATTTCACTCTGTACCGTTCGTCCGTCCTGCCGCAAAGGTAGTCAACAGGAACTTTAAAAAGCTTGGCAAGATACGTTATCGCCGCCACTTCGGGGATACGCTTGCCGCTTTCCCAATTCGCGATACACGTTCTTGAAACATTCATTCTCTCCGCAAGTCCCGCCTGCGTTATGCCGTTTTCTTTTCTCAGTTCCCTAAGCCTTTGAGCAAAGCACTTTTTGAACGTACCGTTATTCTTCTTTATCATTTTCTTCATTAACTGCGGCACTTTCTTCTGCATCACTGTCAGAATTTTCTCTGCCGCTTTTTACACGGTTGAATATCTCCATAAACTGATCGCCCGTAATAGTTTCCTTATTGATAAGAAATTCTGCGATTTCATCAAGTGCGTCACGATTTTCTTTCAATATATTAAATGCCTTTTCGTGACACTCTTTCAATACGCGTACAACTTCCTTATCAATATCTGTCTTTGTTTCCTCCGAACAGTTTGAAACATTTCTGCCGTCAAGATATTTATTCTGTATGCTTTCAAGTCCGGCCATACCGAATTTTTCCGACATACCGTACTGAGTAATCATATTTCTCGCAAGTGACGTTGCACGTTCAATATCGTTTGACGCGCCTGTTGTCTGCACGTTGAATACAAGTTCTTCCGCCGCACGACCTGCAAGGAACACTGTAATCTGGTCAATTATTTCATCTTTTGACATTAAATAACGTTCTTCCTCTTCGGGCATTTGCATTGTATAACCAAGTGAACCCATAGTTCTTGGAACGATTGTGATTTTGTGAACAGGCTGAGTATGTTTCTGTACCGCCGTTGCAAGTGCGTGACCGACTTCGTGGAACGAAACAATTCTCTTTTCCTTTTCGGACAAAATTCTGTCTTTCTTTTCTTTACCCGCGATTATGACTTCAACAGCCTCCATAAGATCCTCTTGGCTTACGGTCTTTCTGTTACATCTTACCGCTCTTAAAGCCGCCTCATTTACCATATTCGCAAGGTCTGCACCTGCCGCACCGCTTGTTGCAAGTGCCATTTCGTGAAGATTAATATCAGGCTCTGTTTTAACGTGCTTTATATGCACACGCAAAATATCTTCTCTGCCTTTTAAATCAGGCTTTTCAACAATAATTCTTCTGTCAAATCTACCCGGTCTTAAAAGTGCCTTATCAAGCACTTCCGGACGGTTGGTTGCCGCTAAAATTACAAGTCCCTTTGACGAATCAAATCCGTCCATCTCGCTTAACAGCTGATTTAAAGTTTGTTCACGTTCATCATTTGAACTAATCTGATTATCTCTCGATTTACCGATTGCGTCAATTTCGTCTATAAATATAATACAAGGTGCTTTTGCCGATGCTTGCTTAAACAAGTCACGAACTCTTGACGCACCGACGCCGACAAACATTTCCACAAATTCCGAACCGGAAAGCGAGAAAAACGGCACTTTCGCCTCACCGGCAACCGCCTTTGCAAGAAGTGTTTTACCTGTTCCCGGCGGTCCGACCAAAAGTGCACCCTTAGGCTGTTTTGCACCGATTGCAAGATATTTTGACGGATTATGAAGATAATCGACTATTTCGTCAAGCGATTCTTTAGCCTCTTCCTGACCGGCAACGTCCGCAAACGTTACGCCTGTCGCATTTTCTACGTTATACATCTTTGCGTTGGACTGACCTATCCCCATAATTCCGCCGCCACCGCCGATTTTCTTCGACATTGAACGTGTCAAAATAAAGAACAGTAAATAAATAACTACCAACGGCAATATCCATGTAAGGAAGAAATCAAGCACGGGACTGTTATGTTGTATCGGCGTAGAATACTTCACGCCGTGACTGTCCAAATCCGCAAGAAGTCTGTCGTCAGGGATATATCCCGTATAATACACATTTCTGCTGTTTTCCTTTGCCTGTTCTATAACTGCGTCTGTATCTATGCCCATCATCTTCATAAACTCGGTTGTTTTAGGCGTTGTTATCGGCTGTGATTCGTCATACTTTTCATATATGACAATCTGCTCCGACTGCAAAATAACCTCGTCAACTTTATTTTCATCAAGCATAGTCAAAAATTCACTGTACGATATTTCCTGTTTCTTCGGTGTCTGCAACGACAGCATTACCATATTTAAAATAACTGTCGCAATAACCGAAATCACCAAAAATATCAATAACGGATTTTTCAGCGGCGAACGGTTTTTCTTTTTATTATCCATAAATGTTCCTCCACGTTTTTCTTCATATTTATATATAACTAATATTAAAAATGTCAGTCAATAGATATTGTAGCACTTTCCTCTTATTATTGCAATGTTAAATAAATTTTTTTACACAATTTTATTAAAATTCACAATTCGGAAATATATTATTTTAATTGACTTATATATAAAAGAATGATAAAATATCAGTATCTGAATATTACTACACTAAATTCAAAACGAAAGGATGAATAACTCATGAAAAAACTAACAGCAATTCTGACATCACTTATTATGACACTTTCCGTCATATGTCAAACATCGGTTTTTGCTGCATTCAGCGACGTAGGTGACGATAATACTTACAAAGACGCTATTACAACTTTAACAAAGCTTAAAGTTATTGACGGATACGAAGACGGTACTTTCAAGCCTGACGGTCAAATCACAAGAGCTGAATTCACAAAGCTTATCGTATTTATACTTGGCTACAAAGACCTTGCATACGACTCATCAGACTTTACTGATGTTGACGCTTCACACTGGGCAAAGAACTATATTCAAACTGCCTACAATCTTGGCATAATCGCAGGTATGGGCGACGGTACTTTTGCTCCGGACGCTCCTGTAACTTATGAACAAGCTCTTAAAATGGTAGTTTGTACATTAGGTTATGTTCAGTTTGCCGAAAATCTCGGCGAATGGCCGGAAGGTTTCATTAAGCAGGCAAACACTCTTGACCTTACAAAGAAAGTTAATTCAACAGGTTACAGTGAAGGTGCAACAAGAGGTATGATTGCACAGGTACTTTACAACGCACTTGAAATACCTATATACGAAAACAACGGTTACAACTGGGTTGCAACAGAGAAAACTCTTATGCAGGACTACCTAAAAGTTAAAAAGCTAAAAGGTACTCTTGTAGGTGTTGAAGATTACCTGACAGAGGACTGCAAGCAAGATCTTAACGAAAGTGAAATGGCTATCTTGCCGAACGACAGCAGTGATCTTGTAAAAATCGACTTCTCGGAATTCACTTCAAACGTTACAGATATAAGCAAATATCTTGGCAATACTATCACAGTTTACTATGAACAGTTGACAGACAAGGACGACAGAAAGCTTATCATCATTGACGACGAAACAACAAAAAATTCTGAAATCAAATTAGATTATGAAGATTTAAACAGTTTTTCCGGCAACTCACTTAAATACTATGATTCATCATCAAAGCTAAAGACTGTAAAACTAAAAGAAGATGAACTTACAGTAAGATACAACGGCAAACTTGTTGCAAAGAACGAAACCGTAACTCTTACAAATCCGACAACAAAGCAGGAAGAAACATTCTCACGCGAAGAGGCACTTGAACAATGGCTTACTCCTGACACAGACTACACAATCTACGGTGACGTTAAACTTACAGACAACGGTGACGACGGCACAATAGATATGATCCAAATAAACAACTATGACACAATAGTTGCTTATGCCACTCCTACAACAACAGATTACCGTATAACAGACAAGCTCGTAACAGGTAACTACTTAATCCTTGACCCTCAAGCGTCTGATTATACATACACAATCACAAAGAACGGTTCGGAAATTCCTGTTACATCAATTTCCGCAAACGATGTAATTCTTTATACAAAGAGCCTTGACGGTTCGTACTACACACTTCTTGTTACAAATAATCCTGTTAAGGGTTCAATCACTTCAATCGGTTCAAACGGCGATAAAATGACAATCGGCGGTAAATCATATAAAATCGGCAGCAAGTGTGAGGCATACATAAATGACAAAGACGGCAAAACTCTTAAAACAGGCGTTTCGGGTACATTCTATCTTGATGCATTTAACACAGCCGTTTTCGGAACACTTGAACAGACTGCCGTAATTCCTTACGCTTACATCACAAACGCATTTATCGACCGTGACGAAGGCGGTAAGATTTACATTACTGCATATGCACCGACTGTTTCGGCAAGCAGTGCGTCGTCATATCCTGTAAAGGATAAAGTTAAGTTCAACGGTGCATCAATCAAGAGTGAACTTATAATCGACAAACTAAAAGCATCAGCCGATTATACAAACGATGATACAGAATTGGCAGATCAGATTTACGGTGCAGGAAAAACTCCTACACTTACAGGTTTCTCACAACCGGCAAGAGTTACAATAACAAACGGTGAAGTTACACAAATTGTTGCTCTTACATCTGATGCACTTCAAACTCAAAATGACGACAAAGAACAAATCGCAAAGTGCAAAGCTGCCGATAAGTATACTTATTCATCAAACAGCTTCTCACTTAACGGTAAAACAGCATTTTCAATCAACTCTTCAACAGTTGTTCTTTATGTTCCGGCAGACAGAACACAAAGAGAAAAATATGCTAAAAAGACCGCGTCATCAGCTTTTACAACAGGTGATACATACTATGTAGAAGCATACGACATCAGTTCATCAAAGGTTGCCGGACTTTTGGTACTTTACGGAAATGACGGTACACTTACATCAGTTAAGAAAGATACAAACTTCTCAATCGTTTCTACTTTACCTGAAAGCGTATATAATGAAGTAAAAGATGATTCAGTTCTTCAATTCAGCGTATTCGCAGGTTCAAACACAGAAAAAGCGTGGACAACTTATGACCGTACAGAATTTGCAGACGTGCAAGTCGGTGACGTTATCCAATTCGCTTATGACAGCGATCAGCTTGCACAAGGACGTATAAACAACATTAAGTTCGCAGACATCGCAGAAGTTCTTGACGGCAAGACATATGACGGCAAAAAATTCAACTGGGAAGAAGAACAAGACCCGACAGAAGATAATAATTATCAAAAATACAAATTCGATTACAGATTTAAAAAGAACGGTACTGACGAAGACGAAGTTTACAACAGCACATCAACAGGTACAGTTCCTTACTCAAGAGCTTGTATGTACAACATCAGCCAAGTTCTTACTGACGAAAAGAAGATTTATGTGACAAAGACAGGTTTTGAAAATGTTGACGGTACATATACTCTTGACGACAGCGATTACGAAGAAATCACAGTCAACGCGTCAACAAAGATTGTTCGTATGGATGAGGACAGAGATGAAATCAGCAGATATGTTGATAACACAACAACAGACCTTTCAATCAACGATTTGAAAGATGCTAAAAACTACGGCGAAGATTGTTCAAAAGTTCTTGTATGCTCATCAAAGGGTACTGCAAAACTTATCGTAATCTACAATTAATAACAGCTCAATTACAAAAAATAAAACCCGAAACAAAATTGTTTCGGGTTTTATTTTCAATAATTAATCAGAAGAGCCTCTACAATCGAATTTCTATTATTTTCATTTGCCCCTACATAATAAAAATGTTCTTTGTTAATTTTTTTACAAAATCCCCATAATGTGTCCACATACTCATTTTTTCTATATTTATTATGATCCCAAGTGGATAACATAAAATAATTATTATTACTTATTAGCATCTTCTTTAATTTGGTTTCTTCATCTTCGCTCCAGCTATCATAATAATCTACATTTCTACCAATATAGGGAGGGTCACAATAAATAAACGCTCTCTCTTCTTGTATTGAATTTATTGTGTTATCAAAAGATTGACAAATAAAATTCCAATCAGATATACATAACATTTGTTCAACATATTTTACCTGATTAACAATTTTAGTAATATATGCTTTTGAAAATCTTTGTGGTTTATGTCCATATGGTACATTAAATTTATAATTTTTATTGAATCTAATCATGCCATTGAAACAGGAACGATTTAAAAAAAGAAAATCTAACGAAGAGTGATTTTTATTAAATCTTTCTCTCACTTCATAATAGTATTCATCGTCACCTTTCTCAAGTTTATCTCCCTCACTTTCCAGAAAATTTCTAACTATATATGAATCAATATTCTTTTGTTTGATATTATTATAAAAATTTATTATATGCGGATTCGTATCAGCAAAAATCGCCTGTTGCGGTCGAATATTAAATCCTACAACCCCAGAACCCATAAATGGTTCTACCCATAACATTTCTTTATCCATTATAATGTTGTCTTTTATTAAAGGAACAAGTTTTGTTTTTATTCCCTGTATTTTTATCGGAGGAACATGTATTTTTTCTTTCATTTTTTCACCTTTTTCTTCGCATTTTTGAATTATTTATTTTATCCGACAAGCCTCTATATCTTATATATTCTTCAAAAGATGACAATGCTTTCCTATTGTTGTTTTTATCTTTTACTTGAAGTCTTCCATAATTCGACCAATAATCATCAAAAATATCTTCTCCAGCTTTTGCAAACACACCATCACCTTTTATTATATCCTCAATATTTTTTATGCTGCCTATATTAGCTGTATTACCACTCCCGGGCTTATCACTCGCCATTTTCCATTTTTCTTGGGCAAAAAATATAAAATCGCCTATAACGTCAGGAATCTGCTCTAAACATTCCAAATTATATATTTTCAAGTTTTCAGACTCATCTAAAATATTTCTAGAATAAATCACACCAATGCAAAAGTGTCCGCTATATTCGTTATATGAATATTGAATATTTTTTGTACTATTTCTATTGATAAAATATTCACCATGAGAACCTAATGTAAAACCATTGCAAAAACCATCACGTTTATCATCTTTATATGTAGTTTTCAAATCCACCGCAAATTTAATGTCCTCATTGGTCTTAGATATAAAAGTTAAATCCGGATACCAGTTTTGGTGAGTTGCCAACTCTAAATTGTATCCTATTTTCTCTGCAAATGTGATTAAATACGGGAATATTTGTATTTCCAAAACTTTTGAAATTATCTTTGTATCATTCGAAATAGAATAAATATTTTTAAAAATATCTATAAACCCCTTTATTGTCCATTTATCATCTTTAGAGATAATTTTTCCAATACTATTAGCAAAATTAGAAAGTTCTCTAAAAAATTCAGCTTTTTCTTTTGAATATTTTTTCATCTTTATCATCCTTTTTATTATATTATTTCGAAATGTATTAAATTTTCAAATTATTTAACCTCTATTTTATCCTGTCCGCTGTATCTCGGAATTTCAAATTTATACTTTGCCGTTGGGAATGCCTCGAACATACTGCTCATACTCTTTGCCTGTTTTGACGCCCACGCAATATCGGTTGCGTATTGATGTTCGGCAGGTTTTTCAGGGTTCCATCTCATTTTATACAAAGTATTCTGCCCGTATTTAGAATTATTGATATAATTTTCGCTTATCCACTTTGCGCCGCCCTCGATTGCCTTTTCTACACTCGTCCAGCCTTGCTTATACGCATATTCTGCACCGGCGTCAATCGGCGATTCGTCCACCGCACCGATACCGAACAAGTTATACACCGTTGTACCGTTATATTCAACACCGTTTGCAAGATCAGACGAACCGTTACCTGTTTCAAGGCATGAATGAATTACAAGATATACTTCACTTACATTGTTATCATCAGCCGCTTTCTTGAATTCACTGCCGTGACCGTCCAAAACGCCTTTACCCTTTAAATAAGTATCAAGTGTAGCGGAATCGACATTGTTTGACACACTCAAATCCATAAACTGATACTTTTCATATCCCGACACAAGATTTTCCGGATTTACATACTGTTCAACATTTTCCTCACTCGCCGGGAACACACCGTTTGTAAATACAGCCGGTTCTGCGGTCATTTGTTCTTCAACCATTTCATCAACCGTCATATCATAGTCGGTGTATACAACAGGTATATCCTCTTTACGTTTTTCCCATGTTGTAACGATAACCGTGCATTTTGCCGTATAGTCGCCGTCCTCCGTTTTTGCGTAAATGTCGGTTGTTCCGACACCGCAAGGCGATACAAGTCCCTCACTGTCCACAGTTGCAATCGACTCGTCGTCACTGTACCATCTGACCTTTTGTATAGTCGCGTCTGTCGGCGAAACCATAGCCGTAAGTTTTGCGGTAATAGGCTTATCCGCATACAATGTCATTTCACTTTGCGACATTGCGACGCCTTCTACTCCCTTAACAACGCTTACTTTCAACTTTGACAATGCGTTTCCGCACCTTATATCAATGAATGTATCACCTATTTTGTCAGTCGGTGTAACAACACCGTTTTCGTCAACTGCCGCAATCGTTATATCTTCGGATTTATATGTAATTTTCTTGTTTGTCGTGTTCAGCGGCATAACCTCCGCCGCAATTTTATACGGCTCATTTTCTTTGCCCGCGTAAAACAAAACCTTGCCTTGCTTTAAATTTATGCGTTGTGCCTTGACTTCGTCCCAAGTTGACACAGGTGCAAAATATACTTCGTCCGACACATATGTATCGTCATCTATTTCAACTTTGTACGCACCTTGTGCCGAACCTGTCAACACGGTAAGCACAGCCACGCAAGCAAATATCTTTTTTACTGTAGGATTTTTCACTTTAAAAATCTCCGTTCCGTAATATTCTAAACTGTATTTTATATAATTCTCACCCTTATGTCAATGGAAAATATAATTTTATACGCAGTTTTCTGCTTAAAATATGACTTTTTTCTCAAAAAGTCATTGTAAATTCAATAAAAATAGTATATAATTATATAGTATATTCAGAATTAGATTTAAGGAGGGTTTTCAATAGATGGAAAACACAGAGCAAACACAAGAGCAATTATCGGCACTTTTGCAAGTCCGCAGAGATAAGCTTACAGAACTTCAAAATGACGGACGTGACCCATTTAAAATCACAAAATTTGAGAGAACACACACATCTGCTCAACTTAAAGAAAACTATACAGAGGAAGAACGCGAATTAAAGAAACGCGGCAGTGACGAAGTACAAATCATAAAGGCACAAGTATCTCAATTTGACGGTCAGACTGTTTCAATCGCAGGACGTATTATGTCAAAGAGAGGTATGGGTAAAGTCGGTTTTGTTCACGTTTCTGATATAGACGGACAAATTCAGCTTTTTGTTAAAAAGGATATTTTGGGCGAGGACGAATATGCTCGTTTCAAAAAGCTTGATATAGGCGATATTATCGGTGCAGAGGGTGAAGTTTTCACAACTCAGACAGGTGAAATTTCGGTAAGAGCCGAAAAAATCACTCTACTTTCAAAATCACTTCTTCCGCTTCCGGAAAAGTTCCACGGTATGACAGATACAGACCTTAGATACCGTCAAAGATATATCGACCTTATTATGAATGCCGATGTTAAAAAGACATTCATCAACCGTTCAAAGATTATTGCGTCAATCCGTAGCTACCTTAACGGTCAAAACTTCCTTGAAGTTGAAACACCTATGCTTGTCGCAAACGCAGGCGGTGCTGCCGCAAGACCTTTTGAAACACACTTTAACGCATTGGACGAAGATTTCAAACTTCGTATCTCACTTGAGCTTTACTTAAAGCGCCTTATCGTGGGCGGTTTTGATAAGGTTTATGAAATAGGACGAGTTTTCAGAAACGAAGGTCTTGATACTCGCCATAACCCTGAATTTACTCTTATGGAATTGTATCAGGCATACACAGATTATCACGGTATGATGGATCTTACAGAAAATCTTTATCGTCATGTTGCTAAGGAAGTGCTTGGTACAACTACAATCGTGTATAACGGTATAGAAATGGATTTGGGTAAGCCGTTTGAACGTATAACAATGGTTGACGCAGTTAAAAAGTACGCAGGCGTTGACTTTAACGAAATTAATACACTTGAAGAGGCTCGTAAGGTTGCCGATGAGCACCACGTTGAATATGAGGACAGACATAAGAAGGGCGATATTCTTAACTTGTTCTTTGAAGAATATGCAGAGGAACACCTTATTCAACCGACTTTCGTTATGGATCATCCGGTTGAAATTTCACCGCTTACAAAGAAAAAGCCTGAAAACCCTGATTACGTTGAACGTTTTGAGTTCTTTATGAACGGTTGGGAAATGGCAAACGCTTATTCTGAGCTTAATGACCCAATCGACCAAAGAGAACGTTTTAAAGCACAGGAAGAACTTCTTGCGCAGGGCGATGAAGAGGCTAATACAACAGACGAAGACTTTATGCGTGCACTTGAAATCGGTATGCCACCGACAGGCGGTATCGGTTTCGGTATCGACCGTATGTGTATGCTCCTTACCGATTCCCCAGCCATCCGCGACGTTCTTCTGTTCCCGACAATGAAGTCCTTAGATGGTGTAAATAAGAAAAATGATGTAAATAATACAGCTTCTGAAGCACCTGAAAAAAATGTAAAAACTGAGTCTGAAAAGATTGATTTTTCTAAGGTAAAGGTAGAGCCTTTATTTGAGGAATTTGTTGATTTTGATACATTCAGCAAGTCAGATTTCCGTGCAGTAAAGGTTAAAGAGTGTGTTGCAGTACCGAAGTCAAAGAAACTGTTACAGTTTACTCTTGATGACGGAACAGGCACAGACAGAACCATTTTAAGCGGTATTCATAGCTTTTATGAGCCGGAAGAACTGGTTGGAAAGACTCTTATTGCTATCACAAATCTTCCACCGAGAGCTATGATGGGCATTGACTCTTGCGGTATGCTCCTCAGTGCTATTCATGAAGAAGAAGGCGAAGAAAAGCTTCATCTTCTGATGGTAGATGACCACATTCCGGCAGGTGCAAAGCTCTATTAAGATGATGTAAAGATGTACCGTTTTACCGAATAGACGGGACGTACTTCATTTGATAAAAAACTGAAAAAACAGCGATTTACATCAAACTTACATCAATTGATGCAGAAATCGGTGCAAACAAGAGAAAATCGCATAATTAGTGCAATGAGTGGGCAATTCCAATCGGGATTGCCCATTTTTAAAACAAACAAAAATACATATCGAAATTTACAGGAGGAATATATATGGTTGGAAGAATTTATCATGTAGGACTAACGGTTTCTGATTTGGAACGCTCAATTGCATTCTACAGAGATGTCCTTGGGCTTGAGTTTCAAGGAGAGATTTTTATGGAAGGCGAAGAAACAGATAAAATGTTTCGTAGAGTAAATTGCAAAGCAAGGGTCGCTTATTTGAATGGCTCCAAGGCTGTTGAAGCACCGCCAGTTGAGCTGATTCAGTTTGTAAACAACGAAGTAAAGAAAGTTCCCTCTGATTTGTTTACAACATCCATCTCGGAAGTATGTTTCTACACAGATGATATTGATTCTGCTTACAAACATCTCGTAGATAATAATGTGGAGTGCTTGTCTGAACCGCAGTATTTCGATTTTAGAGCAGATGGATTTGGGGAAAGCAGAGCGTTTTATTTCAGAGACCCGGATGGAATCATTCTTGAGATGATGCAGCCGCTTTAATGAAAAATGGTAAGTACAGGAAAGCGGCAACTTTCAGTTTGTCAGGTTGTCCTTTGAGAGAGGAGAAATCCTTTTCTCAAAGGGCTTTTTCTATTTATACAGATATTCGCAAACTACAAGATAAAGCTAAAACTTCATATACTCTAAGCACAAGGAGGTTGAGGTTTGGCTATGAATAACAGTTTAGCAGAAGTACGCCCGGAACTTGTTTCGGAGTGGTCGGAGAAGAATTTACCGCTTACACCTGATAATATTACCTTCGGCTCAAATAAAAAAGTATGGTGGAAAGGTACTTGCGGTCACGAATGGCAGACAAGCGTTAAGGCTCGTTCCAATGGAGAAAAATGCCCGATATGTTCCGGTGCGAGAGTGATTGCAGGTATTAACGATTTGACGACATTAGAGCCATTACTGGTGAAACAGTGGTCGAAAAAGAATAAGATAAAACCGACAGAGGTTTCTATTGGTTCTCATAAGAGAGTGATTTGGAGATGTGAGAAAGGACACGAGTGGGAAGCTGCCATTAAGAGCAGGACAATAAATAAAACAGGTTGCCCGTATTGCTCCCACAATAAAGTGTTGGCAGGATTTAATGACCTTGCAACGCTTCTGCCGGATGTAGCAGCCGAGTGGTCGGACAGAAATTATCCGTTACTTTCAACTCAGGTTACGGTCTTTGCCAATCGTAAGGCTTGGTGGAGGTGTAAGGATTGCGGCAGAGAGTGGAACACCCTTATTTCTACCCGTTCTGGTGGCAGTAAATGCCCGTATTGCAGTGGGTACATATTCCTGAAAGGATTTAACGATTTACAGACAACACATCCTGAAATTGCTGCTGAATGGTCGGAGAAGAACTTGCCATTGAAGCCTGATGAAGTAAATGCAAAGTCGAGGAAAAATGTCTGGTGGAAGTGTAGAAAATGCGGTAATGAGTGGAAATCAGTTATCAATGCCCGTGTGAAAGGAACGGTATGCCCCGTTTGTGCGGAGAGAGAAGTTCTTGCCGGATATAATGATTTGGCGACAACAGACAGTCAGCTTCTCAGTGAATGGGATTATGAACAGAATAAATTGAAGCCGACAGAAGTATCACGAACTTCAGCAAAGAGAGCATGGTGGAAATGCAGGCACGGTCATTCATGGAGTATGAAGATAAATGAAAGAACGATATTGAAGAAAGGCTGTCGAATTTGTGAGCAGGAGTATTTGTCATTGTTTCCTGCTTTGGCGGTCAGCTATTATTCTAATAGGAAAGGCTTGAAAGCAGAACTTGGTTCTGACCGATTGCTTGGAGTTCCGCTTGAAACATACATACCTTCAGAAAAGTTGGCTATTGAGTCAGGAAGTGCCGATGAGAATATAGAAATAATGAAAGCATATATGTGCAAGCAAAGAGGAATAAGGCTGATTAAGTTGCCGATGAAAGGCACAGAACTGGATTATGCCAATAATTTAAAGAAAGCTTTTCAGAGCGTACATATATTTATTTCCTCCGATACAGAGGAAGATGTGGAGATAATCAAAAATACATTTGAAAGATGGAGGGAAAGCCAATGAGAGAGAAAACCTATCATCTATACTTAAATGAAGAAGAACGAAGCCGAGTGATACAATCGCTCATTGAACTGAAGAACAATTTAGCAGCTCAGGGACGATACACCGACGCAGTAGATGATGTCCTCTGCAAAGTGCTTGAAGCAAAGAAAAAGAAATTGAAAATTGAATACATTTAGAACGTGTTTTGCCGTCTGTTTCCTAACCGGAGTAGGCGGCTTTTTTTATTTCAAAAAAATTTTTTGAAATATTTTCGGAAAAGCGGCGATTTTGGGTGTGCATTTCATACCCCTTTGTCCAAATGAGTGAAGGGGTTCATTCCGGATAGCAAAAACGGAAGCCTTTTCGCTTGAAAATTGAATAAGTCATTCACTAAGACTTTATTTCTGATGATAGCCACTTTAGCAGGTACGCCGTGATTTCTGTATTTCAGAATAGCGAGAACTCCGGCTAAGAGTATCAGGTTGCCCCTGATATGGCGATGACAGTCAGAATGATAATGATACTTCTCTACGGAGCTGGCGGAGTACCCGGCAGAGGTTAGAACCCTATGATACAGATAAGCAGTCTGTTCCTTAGTGATTTCCCATAAGCGTTTTGCTTGGCAAGGGGTGTTGAGAACAAATATTGCTATGACCGATTAGGAAATGAGTCGGTCAGGTACATAGCCATAATGCGGTGGCTATGAATTTTCAGAAAGGAGGGCAAAAAGAAGTGTCAAACTGTAAAACGATTTCCGTATGTAACCAGAAAGGCGGAGTCGGAAAGACCACCACAACAGTTAATCTCGGAGTCGGGCTTGCAATGCAGGGCAAGAAAGTATTGCTCATAGACGCAGACCCGCAGGGAGATTTAACGACTTGTCTTGGTTGGCAGGATACAGACAGTTTGGGTATCACGCTTGCAACGAAACTCACAGATGTAATCAATGAAACGATGACAGACCCTATGGTTGGTATCCTGCATCACGAAGAAGGTGTTGACCTTGTTCCGGCAAACCTTGAGCTTTCAGCAATGGAATTTAACCTTGTAAACGCAATGAGCAGAGAAACTACACTCAAGAATTATCTGAGTCAAGTGAAGAACAGATATGATTATGTAATTATAGACTGTATGCCTTCACTTGGTATGGTTACTCTCAATGCTTTATCGGCGGCAGACAGTGTTATCATTCCGGTTCAGGCTCAGTATTTGCCTGCAAAGGGTATGACACAGCTTGTGCAGACAATTTCAAAAGTAAAGAAGTATATCAATCCGGATATTAAGATAGACGGTATGCTGCTTACTTTGGTGGATAGCCGAACAAACCTTGCAAAGAGTACGGTGGAAGCACTCAGGGCAAACTTCGGTAATCAGATAAGAATGTATCGAACACAAATCCCGATTGCCGTAAAAGCCGCAGAAACTTCTTCCAAAGGCAAGAGCATTTATGCTTATGAGCCAAACAGCACAGTGTCTAAGGCATACGCTGAATTTACAAAGGAGGTGTTAGCCGATGGCAGGAAGAAAGAGCGACTTCACTCTCACGAAGCTCGATGATTTATTTACCACTCAGGCACAGAGAGATGAAGAACAGCTTTCAAAAATCCGAGATATTCCATTGGAGCTGATTGATGATTTTCCCGACCACCCGTTTAAGGTCAGGGACGATGAAGATATGATGCAGCTTGTGGAGAGTGTCAAGGAAAGAGGGGTTATTACTCCGGCAACGGTAAGGCAGAAAGAGGACGGCAGATATGAACTTGTTTCAGGACACAGACGAAAGCGAGCTTGTGAACTGGCAGGATTTGAAACCCTGAGAAGTGAGATTGTAGACCTGAACAGAGATGAAGCGACCATTTTAATGGTTGAGAGTAATTTTCAGAGGTCAGAGATATTGCCGAGTGAAAAAGCCTTTGCGTATAAAATGCGTTTGGAAGCAATGAAAAGACAAGCAGGCAGACCAAGAAAAGAAAATGTGTCCCCAGTGGGGACGAATTTACGAACCGATGAACAAATTGCACAGGAAACAGGGGACAGCAGAAATCAGATACACCGATATGTGCGTCTGACAAACCTTGTTCCTGAACTGCTTGAATTTGTTGATGAGGGGCGTATTAAAATGCGTCCTGCCGTAGAACTTTCTTATCTCGATGAAGATTGCCAGCGTGATGTGGTTGACGAAATCGACCTGAATGACGCTACCCCGTCACACGACCAGACAATCCGTATGCGAAAGTTATTCAACGAGGGCAACCTTACAACAGAAGCAATCCACGCTGTTATGTCTGAGGAAAAGCCGAACCAAAAGGAGAAAATCGTGTTGAGGGGCGACAGAGTAAGACAGCTTATCCCGAAAAACATTCCCGTCAGTCAGACGGAGGATTTTGTCTGCAAGGCATTGGAGCATTACAACAAGTTTTTGCGTAACCGTGCAGAGCGTGACAGCAGATAGCCTGTTTTACAGTTCCCCTTTCTCACACTCTAACCCCTTAGTTATACTTCTACCTACCGAAAATGATATATATTATCTCACTTGAATATAACTATCTCAAAGTATATGTCTATCTCTAAGGGGCAATCGCACAGTATGAACGGACTGGAGGTGTATGGTAAAATGAAAAATTAACGAAAAATCCGCATTTGTTTTTCGGCAGGTAAATCTTGTCGTAAGAGAAAATCCACAAAGGCACATCGTAGAGATACGGTGTGTTTTTCAATTTTTACAGGAGGAAACGCAATGATAAAGTCAAAATTCAAAAGAGTCACGTCGCTTTTCTTGGCGACCCTTATGTGTGTGACCACTTTTGCAGGCATTGGCTCGACAACAGCATATGCTGCTTCGGGAGAAAAAGCCGATGTTTATATGGTCGATTTCCCTCGTGATGGCGATGCTAATTACGATGGGGTATGGGGACACAGCAATTTGACCTTGAAAAATGGTTGGCATACCGGACGTTCCAATTTTACCAATCTTAAGGCTATTGGCTCATACTCAGGCAATGTTGCTTATTGTATTGAGCCGGGAATTTCGCTCAAGGTCGGTCAGACAATGAATAAGTATGACGAAAATTATTTTAATAACCTTGCATCCAATGGGGTTATTTCCGGAGATGAAATCCGTCTTTTCGTTGGTCGTATTTTACAGTATGGCTATCGTGGGACAATCTCGACATCTTGGAGGTCACAGAATGAAGCAGCAGCAAACAGCATTGCACAGGCTTATGCCACACAGCTTCTTATCTGGGAAACTGTTATCGGAGAGCGTGATGTGAACTTCAATCATGTATCAGCCAGTGGTTGCAGCAATGTGAAAGATGTCATCAATGCAAGGCATCCGCTCCGCAATAAGATTTTCAGTTATTACAACAGTATGGTGCAGAGTGTACAGAACCATGCGACCATACCAAGCTTTTGTAATAAATCATCCGGTTCGGCAAAGACAATAGAACTTGAGTGGAACGGAAGTAAGTACACAACTACCCTGACAGACTCAAACAATGTGCTGTCCAAATATAATTTCAAGGCAAGTATCAGTGGAGTGAACTTTTCAGTGAATGGTAACAAACTTACTGTTTCTATGGATACTGCACCGAGTAAGGAATTTACCATTACCGCAACGAAGAAAAATGCAGTCCGCAGAGGTGTGGTTGTATGGTCAGAGGGTAAACATGGTCAGAACTCCAGTGTGCAGGATGTTGTCAGCTATGCTCAGGAAGTAAGCGACAGTATCAACGGTTATGTGAAAATGAAAGTCAGCTATGGCTCTTGTCAGATTGTAAAGACCAGTGAGGACGGCAAGGTTGACGGTATCAACTTCACGATTACCGGAAACGGTATCAATCAGACAGTTACAACAGCTAATGGCGGTAAGTTCCAGATTGATAACCTTATGCCGGGTATCTATACTGTAACCGAGCAGGCATACGATAAGTACGAGCCGCAGGAAACACATAGAGTTACTGTTGTAGCAGGACAGATTGCAAAGGTCACTTTCAATAACAAATTGAAGCGTGGCGACCTTCAGGTAGTGAAGTCCTCAGAAGATAACCTTGTTGAAGGTGTGAAGTTCCATCTTTTCGGTACTTCTCTTTCCGGTGATGCTGTTGACCAGTATGCAGTTACAGACAAAAACGGTGTGGCAACTTTCAAAGATGTGCTTATCAGTGGTTCTGAACCATATACACTTGAAGAAGTAGACACAGCTATCCGTTATGTCGTACCGAAAAATCAGACTGCACCAGTGAAGTGGAAAGAAGTAACCACAAGAAACTTCAATAACATTTTGAAGAAGTTTACTGTAACAGTCACAAAGAGCGACGCTGAGAAGGGCGAAGCACAGGGCAATGCCAAACTTTCGGGAGCAGTTTACGGTATCTATAAGGGCGAAACGCTTGTAGATAAGTATGTTACTGATGAAAACGGTCAGTTCACTACCAAAGAATATGTTTGTGATACCGACTGGACAATCCGAGAAATTACACCGAGTGAAGGCTATCTCCTTGATAAGACCATTCACAAGGTAGGTGCAGACCCGAAACTTTATGAGGTGGAACACAACCTTACTTCCAATGATGTAACCGAGCAGGTAATCAAAGGCAATGTGGCTATCATTAAACACACTGATGATGGAGAAACAAAGATTGAAACACCTGAAAAGGGTGCTTCCTTTGAGATTTACCTGAAATCTGCCGGAAGCTATGACGCAGCCAATAAAGACGAGAGAGATACTATCGTATGCGATGAATATGGCTTCGGTCAGACAAAAGATGTGCCGTATGGTATTTATACCGTACACCAGACTTCCGGTTGGGAAGGCAGAGAGATGATGGACGATTTTGATGTGTTCATTTCACAGAACGCACAGACCTACCGTTATCTTATCAATAACCGTAACTTTGAGAGCTTTGTCAATGTAGTCAAGGTGGACGCAGAAAGCGGAAAGAGTATTCCGTATGCAGGAGCAGGATTTAAGATTTACGACCCACAGGGCAATCAGGTCAAAATGACCTTTACTTATCCGACACCGACCACGATTGATGTGTTCTATACCGACGCAAATGGTTCTCTTGTAACACCTGAGAAATTAGATTACGGCAAGGGATATTCCATCGTAGAGGTACAAGCTCCATACGGATATGTACTTGATGATACTCCGGTATATTTTGATATTACCGAAGAAAATTCCACAGAGGAAGGCGGCGTAACTGTTGTGAAAGTCAATAAGCCGAATATGGCACAGAAAGGTACTATCACGGTTGAAAAGACCGGAGAAGTATTTAGTGGTGTCAATGTAAGTGGTTCTGAGGACAGTGATGTTATTTATCAGCCTGTTTATGAAGTGGCAGGACTTGAGGGTGCAGTTTATGAAGTCCGTGCTGCGGAAGATATTAGCACACCGGACGGTACACTTCGCTATTCAAAGGGCGAAGTGGTAGATACTATCACAACAAGCTCCGATGGATTTGTGAAGAGCAAAGAACTTTATCTCGGAAAATACGAGGTCAAGGAAATTACCGCACCTTATGGAATGGTAATCAGTGGCGAAACACATACGGTTGAGCTTACTTATGCAGGTCAGAATATCTCTGTTACCGAAACTTCCACATCGTTCTATAACGAAAGACAGAAAGTGCAGGTAAGCCTTGCAAAAGCCATTGAAAAGGATAAGACATTTGGTATTGGCGACAACGGAGAAATCAAAAACATCAGCTTTGGTCTTTATGCCGCAGAAGATATTGTATCTGCAAGCGGTACAGTTATTCCGGCTGATGGACTGATTGAGATTGTCAGCGTAAATGAAAATGGAACTGCTGTTATGAAGTCAGACCTTCCGTTTGGCAAATACTATGTCAAGGAGATTGCAACCGATGAGCATTATGTTCTCTCTGATACGAAATATCCGGTTGTGTTTGAATATGCAGGTCAGGATACCGCAACAGTTGAAATCAAAGTGAATGATGGAAAAGAAATCAAGAATGAACTTATCTATGGTTCTGTATCAGGTAAGAAGATTGACGAGAACGGAGAAGCACTTGAGGGTGCTGTTATCGGTATCTTCAAAGCCGAAGAAACAGAATTTACAAAAGATACTGCACTTATGACGACTACCTCTGCAAAAGACGGTAGTTTTTCTTTTGCAAAAGTTCCTTATGGCAAATGGATTGTAAGAGAAATCGAGCAGCCAAAGGGATTTGTTCTTGATGAAAAAGCGTATGAGGTCAATATCAGCAAAGCCGAGCAGGTAGTTGAAATTGAGATTGTCAATGAGTATGTTCACGGCAATATCAGACTCACGAAGATGGACGCTGAATATCCAGATAACAAACTTACGGGTGCAACCTTTGAGGTATATAAGGACACCAATGAGAACGGAAAGATTGATGATGGCGATGAACTTATCGGAAATCTTGAAGAAACCGAAACCGGAATTTATGAGATGAAAGAGCTGCTTTACGGAAAATATATTGTCCGTGAAACAAAAGCACCAGAGGGCTTCCTGCTTGATAAGGGAGAATACTCTGTTTTCATTGAGAAAGACGAAACAACTTATTCCGTTGAGAATAAGGCTGGTGTTGGATTTTTCAATGAAGCTATGCGTGGAATACTGAAAATCGTCAAGACATCTTCAGATGGTAAGGTTAAAGGTTTTGCGTTCAGAGTAACCGGAGCAAACGGTTATGATATGACATTTGAAACAGATAAGAACGGCGAAATCGTGATTGAGGGACTTCGTATTGGCGAATATACCGTATCCGAAGTGGCAAACAATGCCTCTGCTGCATATATCACACCTGCCGACCAGAATGTTACTATCAAACTTGATGAAACAGCCGTTGTAAAAATGCACAATGAGTTGAGGGATACTCCGAAAACAGGAGATGATACCAATATGAAACTTTGGTATGTCCTTGCTGGACTTTCTGCTGTCGGTATCGCCGTAACTTCTGTTGTTGCACACAAAAAGAAGAAAAAGGAGGGTAACGAGTAATGGAAGCAAAGACAATTATCGCTATCGCATTAGTCGCCGTTATTGTCGGCGGCTTTATCTTTCTTCAGGTTAAAAACCGTAAGAAGTAAGTAACAAGCGAACATTAACCAGTCGGGGCAGAGCGTAAAAAACTCTGTCCCTTTAATTTTTGGAGGAACATTATGAAACAACAGAAAACGGTGGAGAGCCGAGTGCTTGAAATCTTAAAGGAATGCCCGATGTCGAGGTATGATGATATGCTTCTCATTCTGCATTATTACAATCGGTACGGATATATACCAGCCGGAAATCTTCCGCTTGAGGATATTGTATTTAATTACCGAGCATACGGACTTCCTTGTTTTGAAACCATACGCAGGGCAAGGCAGAGAGTACAGTCCCTTTTTCCTGAGTATTCACGTAATCCGCAGAAAGAAGAACAGAGCGGCAGTATTTCTATTGTAATCAACATTAGCTAAGGAGGTATTTTCGTGAAAGACAAAGCAACTTTTCAGAATAAGGTCAAGGTGCTGAATAAACTCTTTGACTCCGGTTGTGATACGGAGAAAAAGTTGCAGCAGCTTGATATGGAAGCAATCCTGAAAATCCCGAATATCACGATTCCTGATATGGGTGTGATTATGGAGCTGCAGAAGAATACAAAGTCAGGTAAACTCTTTTCGTATTTGGGCGGCGGTTCTGATGAAGCAACAAAAATGAGAGGTAAGGAAAATGAAGCAACAGGAGAATAGAGCAGAGCCGCAGGAAAAGCAAATTCGATTTATAGACAGTCATTACAACTTAAAATTCTATATTCCCGATGGAGGGAAAATCAGGATTACTTTTCGTGATGGACACACAGCAGACAGAGCGTGTAAATATATTGATGACTACCATTTGTATGTCGGAAATTGCTGCTATCATATATGCGAGTTTGCTGAAAAAATGGAGCTTAGTGGAAGTAAAGTTGAACCTGTCAATCAATCCGAACCGTCAAAAAACAAGACCAGAAATAGAGAAAAACAGCGATAAGGAGGTGCAAGAGTAATGGCACGAAAATATGACCTTATTTCTGAGCTTTACAACCGCACCTGCAAAACGGTTGTGTCAAATCCTCAGAACTGGCAGGCATTCTTGGCTTCGGCTTGCCGAAATTATAAGTTACGTTATGACGAACAGCTACTTGTATATGCACAGCGACCTGATGCAACAGCGGTTCTTGAGATAGAGCAGTGGAACAAAATTTTTGGCAGATGGGTCAACCGAGGTGCAAGAGGTATTGCTGTTTTTGCTGATGAAAACCGTTCACGGCAAAGACTGACACATTACTTTGATATTTCAGATACTCACGAAAGCAGATATTCAAGAACAGTCCCGATTTGGGATATGCGTCAGGAATACGAAGCTGATGTGATTGAAACATTGGAAAGCACTTTCGGAGAGATTGAGAATAAGAGCAGTCTTGCCGAAGCAATTATGGGAGCAGCAAGAAATGCGGCAGAGGATAATATCCCTGATTATCTACAAGACCTTTACTATGCAACCGAGGGTAGTTCCTTCGAGGAAGTGGAAGAGGATATTGTAGCTTTCATTTATAAAAATGTCGTGACAAATAGTGTGGCATATATGATGATGTCAAGGCTTGGCGTTGATACGGACGGTTATTTTGAACTTGATGATTTCAGAGATGTTACTAACTTCAATACGCAGGAAACACTCAATGCACTTGGATTTGCTACCAGTGATATTGCAGAAATGGGATTAACGGAAATATCTAAAACAATTACTGCACTCAACCGTCAAAATCGCATAATTGTCGGTCAGGACAGAAATGAATACAATAAGGTTGAAAATAACGACGAAAGGAGTTTGGACGATGAACGAACTGACCTACACGATGGTGGGCGATTACAGCCTTCCGAACCTGAAACTTCCACAGCAGCCGGAAGTGACGCTGGGCAGGTACGCTCAGATGAGGAGAGAGTTTCTGAAGGAACATCACAGAGTCCTTTACTACAATCTCCTGACGAGGGGCGAACTGACACAGCACTTGGCGGAAGTGGAACAGAGAGCCAGCAAGATGGAGGAAACAATCCTGAGCCAGATGGCACAGAAAGAGGGAGTGACCGAACAGATGAAAGCGGAGGATATGATGAAATGGGTTCGTCTGATGAACTCTCTTCGCAGTTCGGCACAGGAAATCGTGAAAGCGGAAGTGATATTCGCTTAGAGTATTACGACAGAACGCACGAGGATAAAAGCCTTCCGTTCTTTGGACGTGATGAAGTAATCAATGAAATTCTCAGAACGACACCACATTTGTCGGCTAGTCTGGAAGAAATCAAAGATTATTATGAACGTAATCCTGATAACAAAGACCGCACAGAGTATGTAAAGAGTATTTTCAATAATGATTATACCGAGCTTACTTTAGAGGATGGCAGGACAGTAGGGTACAAGACCTTTGAAAACGTTCTGCATTTGTGGGAGGGCAAATACGACAGCAGAACCGCACAGAGTTTTTATGATTGGGCTGTTATTGCTCGACATTTTGAAGCTATGCGATTATTGGGAGAATTAAGTGACAGCATAAAACCATTACCGTCAATGGACGGTCAGATGACATTCATATTAGACGGTCGGGCAGAGGAAAAGAAAACCTCTGCCTTTACTTTTTCTCAGGAGATTATCGACGCTGTTCTTGCGAATGGAAGCGGATTTTCTGAGGGTAAAATGCGTATCTATGAGCAGTTTGAAAAAAGCCTTTCAGCAAAAGAAAACGCAGACTTCTTAAAAAATGAGTACGGTTGGGGCGGCTCTTATCCAGTAATAATCGGAGCAGGAATTGATGAGAGTCACGATGGAAAAGGTATTACGATTACGAAAGGTATCGGTAAAGAAAATCCACATATCACGCTTTCGTGGTCGCAGGTGGAGAAACGTATCGGGGAACTTATCCGAACAGACAGATACTTAAATCCAAAGGAAAAAGAACACTATCCTCAGTGGCTTGAAAGTCAAGAGGAACGCAGAACCAAAATCGAAGAAACGAAAAGAAACCGTGAGATACTCTCTAATGCACCACCGGAGCAGGAGGTCGAACCAACCGAAAAAGAACCTGAAGAAGCAGAACAGTCGCAAGATGTGCAGTATGAATATCATCTTGGCGATAAGGTGTATATCGGTGCTTCTGAGTACGAAATCTTATCTGTTGATGATGAGAGAGTAATGCTCTATGACTATGATATGCCACTGTTCAATAAGGAATTTTTACGCACAGAGTTTGACAGAAAAGTGCGTGAGAATCCGATGAATGAGCATTTGATTGTAAAGGAAGAACCTGCCGAAGAAAGAAATGAAAAAGAGCCTGAGCCGGTAGTTCCCGCTTGGGAGAAGAAGAAAAAGGTCAAAGGCTTTGACTTGCACCCTGATGTGTCTATGGCAGAACGCCACACCTTTAATCTCAGGGAAAATGAGGTTGAAACAGTTGGTAAAAAGGAACGCTTCCGCAGAAATATTATGGCGATACAGCTTCTTAAAAAATGTCAGGAAGAAAACAGATTTGCCACTCCTGAAGAACAGATTGTTTTATCAAAATATGTCGGTTGGGGTGGGCTTTCAGAAGCCTTTGATGAAAATAATTCAGCGTGGGCAACTGAATATCTGGAACTTTCTTCGGTATTAACACCGGAGGAATATGCTTCGGCAAGAGAAAGCACGTTGACTGCGTTCTACACGCCGCCTGAAGTAATCACAGCCATTTATAAGGCTATGGAGCAGATGGGCTTTCAGGAAGGCAACTTGTTAGAGCCGTCCTGCGGTATCGGTAATTTCATCGGTATGCTGCCGGACGCAATGCAGGACAGTAAGATTTACGGTGTGGAACTTGATACGATTTCCGCAGGGATTGCACAACAGCTTTACCAGAAAACAACCATTGCGGCACAAGGATTTGAAGAAACCAATCTGCCGGACAGCTTTTTTGATGGAGTGGTTGGCAATGTGCCTTTTGGAGATTTTAAGGTATCGGATAAAAGGTACGACAAGCATAAGTTTCTGATACACGATTACTTTTTTGCCAAGTCCCTTGATAAGTTAAGACCCGGCGGTGTGATGGCTCTTGTAACGAGCAAAGGCACAATGGATAAGGAAACTTTAGCAGTACGAAAGTATATTGCACAGAGAGCAGAGCTTCTTGGAGCAATTCGATTGCCGAATAATACCTTTAAGGGTAATGCAGGAACGGAAGTCGTTTCGGATATTCTTATCCTGCAAAAGCGTGACAGACTGATAGATATTGAGCCGGATTGGGTTCATCTTGATACCGATGAGAACGGAATTAAGATGAACTCTTATTTTGTGCAGCACCCCGAAATGATACTCGGAGAAATGAAAATGGTATCGGGGCGTTTCGGTATGGAAGCAACTTGTGTGCCGTATGAAAATGCAGACCTTGCAGCACAGCTTGATGAAGCAGTAGCAAACATTCACGGAGAAATCACGGAATATGAAACTGAGGAAGAACTGGAGGAGGAAGATAATTCTATTCCGGCAGACCCGACAGTGAGAAACTTTTCCTATACGGTGGTAGACGATAAAATCTACTATCGTGAAAATTCCCGTATGACTCCGGTGGAAGTGTCGGCAACCGCAGAGAACCGAATTAAGGGTATGATTGCTATTAGAAATTCCGTCAGAACGCTGATTGAATTGCAGACAGAAGATTACCCTGACAGCGAAATCAAAGCGGAGCAGGAGCGATTAAACAGACTTTATGATACCTTTTCAGGTAAGTACGGACTCATTAACAGCCGTGCAAATACTTCTGCTTTCTCGCAGGACAGTTCATTCTCTTTGCTTTCCGCATTGGAGATAATCGGAGAGGACGGAGAACTGGAGCGTAAGGCTGATATGTTTTCTAAGAGGACAATTAAGCCGCATACTCCGGTTACTTCTGTTGATACGGCAAGCGAAGCGTTGGCGGTATCTCTTGGAGAAAAAGCCACGATTGATATGGACTATATGATGGGGCTTTCCGGTAAATCGGAGAATGAAATCTTTGAGGACTTAAAGGGTGTTATCTTCCTAAACCCGCTTTATGAGTATGGAAATTCTTACGAACCGAAGTATCTGATGGCTGATGAATACCTTTCGGGTAATGTCAGGGAAAAGCTGAAGATTGCAAAGAACTCGGCAGAACTCTATCCGGAAGATTATAAGGTCAATGTAGAAGCACTTCAAAAGGTGCAGCCGAAAGACCTGACTGCAAGTGAAATTTCCGTGCGACTTGGTGCAACTTGGCTGCCACCGGACGATGTGCAGGAGTTTATCTTTCATTTGCTTGAAACACCACGTTATGCACAGTGGAATATCAAAGTTCACTTCTCTCCATTTACGAGTGAGTGGAATATTGAGGGAAAATCCTATGACAAAGGAAATGTAAGGGCATATAACACTTACGGAACTTCCCGCATCAATGCCTATAAGATTATTGAGGAAACGCTGAATTTAAAAGATGTGCGTATCTTTGATTATATCGAAGATGATGAGGGAAAGAAAAAGGCTGTCCTAAATAAAAAGGAAACAGCGATTGCTCAGTCGAAGCAGGAAATGATTAAGCAGGAATTTCAGGACTGGATATGGTCTGACCCTGAACGAAGGGAAAGGCTTTGCAAATCTTACAATGAGAAATTCAATAGCGTCAGACCTCGTGAGTATGATGGAAGTCATATCATCTTCAATGGTATGAATCCTGAAATTGAACTCAGGGAACATCAGAAAAATGCGGTTGCTCATATCCTTTACGGAGGAAATACACTTCTTGCACACGCAGTCGGAGCAGGAAAAACTTTTGAAATGGTAGCGGCAGCACAGGAGTCGAAAAGGCTTGGGCTTTGTAACAAGTCACTGTTTGTTGTACCAAATCACTTGACCGAACAATGGGCGGCTGAGTATTTGCAGCTCTATCCGGCGGCGAATATCCTTGTCGCAACAAAGAAAGATTTTGAAACCAAGAACCGTAAAAAGTTCTGCGGCAGGATTGCAACTGGAGATTATGACGCAGTTATCATCGGACATTCACAGTTTGAAAAAATCCCGATGTCCATTGAAAGACAGAGGGCAATCTTAGAACAGCAGCTTGAGGAGATAACCGGAGGAATTGCGGAACTCAAGCGAAACCGAGGGGAAAACTTCTCCATAAAGCAGCTTGAAAAGTCAAAGAAATCTATCAGGCAGAAACTTGATAAACTCAATGACCAGACGAAAAAAGATGATGTTGTAACCTTTGAGGAACTTGGTGTAGACAGACTTTTTGTTGATGAAAGCCATTATTACAAGAACCTTTATCTTTATACAAAAATGCGTAATGTGGGCGGTATCGCACAGACGGAAGCACAGAAATCTTCCGACCTCTTTATGAAGTGTCGTTACCTTGACGAGATTACCGGAGGACGAGGAACCGTATTTGCAACGGGTACACCTATCTCAAACAGTATGGTGGAACTCTATACGATACAGCGATATTTGCAGTACAACACGCTTGTGAAAAATGGGTTGCAGCACTTTGATGCCTGGGCTTCCACTTTCGGAGAAACCATTACGGCAGTGGAACTTACACCGGAAGGAACAGGATACAGAGCAAAGACAAGGTTCGCAAAATTCTATAACTTGCCGGAACTAATGGCGATGTTCAAGGAGATTGCGGACATTAAAACAGCAGATATGTTGAACCTGCCAGTACCGGAAGCAAAGTACCATAACATTGCAGTAAAGCCATCGGAAATGCAGAAGGAGATGGTTGCTTCCCTTGCAGAGAGAGCCGAGCAGGTGCGTGGCGGCGGTGTGGATTCAAGCGTAGATAATATGCTGAAAATCACGAATGACGGAAGAAAACTGGCTCTTGACCAGCGTATGCTAAACGATATGCTGCCTGATTTTGAGGGCAGTAAAATCAATGCCTGCGTCGATAACATCTATCGGATATGGAAAGAAAATGCCGACAAGAAATCGGCACAGCTTGTGTTTTGTGACCTTTCCACGCCGAAGAATGACGGCACATTTTCCGTCTATAACGACATCAGAAAGAAGCTGATTGAGAGAGGTATTCCTGAAAGTGAAGTGAAGTTCATACACGAAGCCGATACGGATATGAAGAAAAAAGAACTGTTTCAAAAGACCCGCAAGGGAGAAGTCAGGGTGCTTCTTGGCTCTACTCAGAAGATGGGAGCAGGAACGAATGTGCAGGATAAACTTATTGCACTTCACGATGTGGATTGTCCGTGGCGACCTTCAGATGTAGGACGGATTTTGCGGACATTCAAAATAAAAAAGAATGTGGAGGTAACAGACAATGGCAAAGACAATTTTTGAGGAAATGGGCGGCAAATACGAAAGGCAAGGCGATTATTTAATACCGTGCTTAACTGTACCCGCCGAAGAAGAACAGCCGATAGGCATCTGGGGACAGCGGCATTTGGATTATCTGAAGCATCACTGCAAAGTTACATACACCAATCTTCTTACAAGCGGCAGACTTAACGCTTACCTTGCCGACATTGACAGACAGGCACAGGAACGCTTTGAAAGGCTCATAGAGGGTATGAAACAGGCACAGGGCATAACGGAACAGCTAAAGGCAGAAAACGCCTTAGAATGGACAGGATGCCTCAATAACATAAGGGCTTGTGCGAGGGAGATTGTGGAAAAGGAAATTATTTTTGCATAAACAGATGATTAGTGGCAGGGGGAAATCCTGCCGCTTTTTCTGCTTTAGTTTGTCAGCTTGACAAATAAAGGGTTAAGGAATATAATTAGATTCAGTATTATACAAGGAGTTAATAAATATGCGGCAAGGTATTCTTAAATAAACTGTCAATTTGATAGTGGGAACAAAAAGTAGCAGTCCCGTTTCACTTTTAATATGGGGCTTAGTTTTTTGTACCCAGTTTAAGAATACTTTTATCATGTAATTTTATATGCCCGAAAACATATAAGTGTTTTGGGGCTATTGGAGTTATTTACCCAGTGATAGGAGTATTTATCACTGGGTATTTTTATGCCCTTTTTTGGGTGTTGATAGGAGGAAAATCACATGAAAATAATTAACTTAGGCATTCTGGCTCACGTTGACGCAGGAAAGACAACATTAACGGAGAGTTTATTGTATACCAGTGGTGCAATTGCAGAACCAGGGAGCGTAGATAAAGGCACAACAAGGACAGATACAATGAATTTGGAGCGTCAAAGGGGAATCACTATCCAGACAGCAGTGACATCTTTTCAGTGGGAGGATGTAAAAGTCAACATTATAGATACGCCAGGCCATATGGATTTTTTGGCGGAAGTATACCGTTCTTTATCCGTATTAGACGGAGCAGTATTATTAGTTTCTGCAAAGGATGGCATACAGGCACAGACCCGTATACTGTTTCATGCACTACAGACAATGAAGATTCCGACAATTTTTTTCATCAATAAAATTGACCAAGAGGGGATTGATTTGCCAATGGTATATCAAGAAATGAAAGCAAAGCTTTCTTCGGAAATTATAGTGAAGCAAAAGGTTGGGCAGCATCCCCATATAAATGTAACGGACAATGACGATATGGAACAGTGGGATGCGGTAATTATGGGAAACGATGAACTATTAGAGAAATATATGTCAGGGAAACCGTTTAAAATGTCAGAACTGGAACAGGAAGAAAACAGGAGATTCCAAAACGGAACGTTATTTCCCGTTTATCACGGAAGTGCTAAAAACAATCTGGGGATTCGGCAGCTTATAGAAGTGATTGCCAGTAAGTTTTATTCATCAACGCCTGAAGGTCAATCTGAACTATGCGGGCAGGTTTTTAAGATTGAATATTCAGAGAAAAGGCGGCGTTTTGTTTATGTGCGTATATATAGCGGAACATTGCATTTGAGGGATGTTATTAAAATATCTGAAAAAGAGAAAATAAAAATCACAGAGATGTGTGTTCCGACAAACGGTGAATTATATTCATCCGATACAGCCTGCTCTGGTGATATTGTAATTTTACCAAATGATGTTTTGCAGCTAAACAGTATTTTGGGGAACGAAATGCTGTTGCCGCAGAGAAAATTTATTGAAAATCCTCTCCCTATGCTCCAAACAACGATTGCAGTAAAGAAATCTGAACAGCGGGAAATATTGCTTGGGGCACTTAAAGAAATTTCAGATGGCGACCCTCTTTTAAAATATTATGTGGATACTACAACGCATGAGATTATACTTTCTTTTTTGGGGAATGTGCAGATGGAAGTCATTTGTGCCATCCTTGAGGAAAAATACCATGTGGAGGCAGAAATAAAAGAGCCTACTGTTATATATATGGAAAGACCGCTTAGAAAAGCAGAATATACCATCCACATAGAAGTCCCGCCAAATCCTTTCTGGGCTTCTGTCGGGTTGTCCATAGAGCCGCTCCCTATTGGAAGCGGAGTGCAGTATGAAAGCAGAGTTTCACTTGGATATTTAAACCAATCGTTCCAAAATGCGGTTATGGAGGGGGTTCTTTATGGCTGCGAGCAGGGGCTGTATGGATGGAAAGTGACAGACTGTAAAATCTGTTTTGAATATGGATTGTATTATAGTCCTGTAAGTACCCCCGCAGACTTTCGGCTGCTTTCCCCTATCGTATTGGAGCAGGCTTTAAAAAAAGCAGGGACAGAACTATTAGAGCCATATCTCCACTTTGAAATTTATGCACCGCAGGAATATCTCTCACGGGCGTATCATGATGCCCCAAGGTATTGTGCAGATATTGTAAGTACTCAGGTAAAGAATGACGAGGTCATTCTGAAAGGAGAAATCCCTGCCAGATGTATTCAAGAATACAGGAACGATTTAACTTATTTCACAAATGGGCAGGGAGTCTGCTTGACAGAGTTAAAAGGATACCAGCCAGCTATTGGTAAATTTATTTGCCAACCCCGCCGCCCGAATAGCCGTATAGATAAGGTTCGGCATATGTTCCACAAGTTAGCTTAACAGCTTGCAAAAGTCATATAAAATGAGATTTGAAAGGATTAGAGACTAATTATGATGAAATGCGAATGGATATTGTGTCCTGTTTGTGGGAGCAAAACCCGTAATAAAATTAGGAAGGACACTGTTTTGGAGAATTATCCCCTTTATTGTCCAAAATGCAGACAAGAAAGCTTGATTAAAGTTGACAACTTGAAGATAACTGTCATCAAAGAGCCAGACGCTTAAGACGCAGAGCCGATGAAATTGTGGAACAATTCACGAATCATCGGCTCTTTTTGTTTCGTATTTGAAAGAACAAACTCACCAAATAAAAAAAACGATATTCGGGTGGGTTATTTTGTTATACCCTAAATTACCCTCTGAATTTGTTTTTAAATTTGGAGGGATTTTTTTATGTTCTTTTTTCGGGCGGTTATTCATCTGCTCATACGAAGTAAAATTTATCAATACATAGCATATCAGAGAATGGCAGGAAACCAGTTAAAAAAATTTCTGCCAGTGCAGCGGTACTTCTCACCTTGAAAGTGGAAGTACAATCTCCATACAACAGAATTTGTATTTCCCATAACCGTGAAGGTCACAGAGCCTTTGCGGTTTTTCTTTTGTCGTTTTTTGTTGGAAAGTGCCGCAGGGCTGTTTCTGGTGTGCGTTGCCGCTCCCCGCCTCTCCATCTGGATTTTTACATTTCAAAAATTCAGATTGGAGGTATTAGCGGTGAAATACGCACCAAGAAAAGTATATATCAAAGAAAGCGGCGGCTATGTGGAACTGTCCTATACGGATTTCTGCCGCCGCAGGCAAGCCGACAAGGGATATATGGACAAGCTGTTTATCCCCGTCCAAGGTTGTCTGCTTGAAGTCGTAAGGGAGCAATATGCGGACTTCTACCGTGACAGGGAGCGGTGGCGTTACCTGCAAAAATTAGATGCGAGGAACAGCCTGCTATCTCTGGACGGATTTACGGACAGCGAGGGGAATCCTCTGGACTTTATCGCTGATGAAGCGGCGGACATTGCGGAAACCGTTGTCAATGCTGTTATGGTGGACAGGCTGAAAGCCGCCCTGCCTTTGTTGTCGGATAGTGAGCAGGAGTTGATACAGGCAATCTTTTTTGACGGACTTTCCGAGCGTGAAGTCGGGGCGAGGTTAGGCATAACCCAGAGCGTTGTGAACAAACGCAAAGCCAGAATCCTAAGAAAACTAAGAAAGATAATAGAAAATTAAAATTTAAGGCGTTCAGCCCCCTTGTTTTTTCCTTTGGGAAAATGAGGGGGCTTTTCTCTGCCCTCTCAATCAATTCTGATTGGAGGAAGAAAGAATGGCATACAACCACGGACGGGAGGACAGGAAATGGCGTATCTGGAAAGAAGCGGAGGAAAAGCTGCTGCGTGAGTGCGGCGTTGATGAAGTGACCATTGAGCAGATACGCATAGCGGACAGGGCAGACTTCAATTCCAACAGGCGGTTTTACCGATGGACGAATGACGTTGCGGAATACCTTGAGGACATGGCAGACAGGGAGCGGCAAGCGGAGGTGAATACAGTTGCGGAGTTACTGGACGAGATTGAGAGCGAAAATCTCTATCAAGTATTAGTCACGGTGGACGGGCGTACCTTGAAAATCGTCCTGCTGAAAATGCAGGGGTATTCCACAAAGGAGATTGCCCCACTTGTGCATTTGACGACTGGTGCCATCTATGCGAGGTTAGACCATCTGCGGAAGAAGCTTCGGAAAATTTTGTAAGCGTCTAATACATCCCATTATTCTGCGGGCTACTGGGTGGGGAGTGGAATCTCCCCGCTTATTTTTGGCAGGAGGAAAACGGGATGGCATATAAAGCTAAGGCGTACACGCTTCGGGAGGAATCCACGGAAAGCGGTATAAGGTATTTTATCAGTTTTAAGGACGGGCAGGGGGAACACCACGAACTGGAAGTATCCGAGCAGTTATTCTTTGAATTTCGGCAGATGGAACGCAGGAACAGGAATCTTCTCCAATGGGACGAGCGGCACAGGGAGTTTTCGGAAGTATGGGACGAAACGCTGAACAGGCGGGCGTTAAAGCTGCCTAAGAGCATTGAGGAACAAATGATTGAAGCAGAACGGGCGGAACTGCTCTGTAAGGCGGTTGACAGACTGCCAGAGATACAAAGGCGACGTTTCCTGCTCTACTACGAGTATGAGTTCAATTTTTACCAAATCGCCGCTATGGAGCATTGCACCGCTTCTGCAATACAGAAATCCGTTGCTGTTGCAAAGAAGAAAGTAAAAGCGGAAATGAGGAAATATCTCCAACCATGACCGACACCGCCCGAAAAAGAAATCTGTTTTTTATTTGTGTGGGATTGGCGGTATTACATACTCTCACTTTTTTCGTGGGAGTAAATCTATTTTTAAGGAGGTCAACGCCTATGTGCAACAAAAACAAGATAACTGCCCGAAAGGAGGAAACCCATGCAGAAGTTACAGACAGTCAACGCCGAAACGCTCCTTTATGAGCCGCTTGAGAAGCCGTCCTTTGTGGTGGACAGCCTTATCCCCACAGGCTTGTCGCTGTTCTGCGGCTCACAGAAGATAGGCAAGAGCTGGCTCATGCTGAAGCTGTGCTTATGCGTGTCGCAGGGAATCCCCTTATGGGACATGACGACAATGGAGGGCGATGTGCTTTACCTCTGCCTTGAGGACACGTTCTGCCGCATACAGGACAGGCTGTTCCGTTTGACGGACGAAGCGAGCGGGCGGCTTCATTTTGCCGTGGCAAGCTGCAAGCTGTCAGACGGTCTTATCGTGCAGCTTGAGGATTATCTGAAAGACTATCCAGACAGCAGGCTCATTGTCATTGATACCTTGCAGAAAGTCCGTACAGCTTCAAAAGACAACGCCTATGCAAGCGACTATGGGGACATCTCCCTAATCAAAGATTTTGCCGACAGGCACTCTCTGGCGGTCATTGTCGTACACCACATCCGAAAGCAGAATGACAGCGATGTGTTCAACAAGGTGTCTGGGACGACAGGCTTAACGGGGAGTGCGGACGCTACCTTTGTTCTGGAAAAGGAGAAACGGGCATCTGACACCGCCAAGCTGTATGTAACGGGCAGGGACACGCCCTATCAGGAATACACGCTCCGTTTCCGTGATTGCAGTTGGGAACTTGTGGAGAGGAAAACGCAGGAGCAGCTTGCGAAAGAAACGATACCAGATGTCCTTTTTCGGTTGGTGGATTTTATGAGGGATAAGGAAGAATGGGCAGGCACGGCAACGGAGCTGTTAGCCGCTATGGGGGAAACGGAAACCATACCCACGGTGATTACGAAATGGCTGAATGAATATCACACCACATTTTTAAGCGAGAACCGTATCTGCTACCAGTACAGCCGCAGGAAAGACGGCAGGCAGATTGCCCTTGCAAGGAGGGCGGGTGACAGCGGTGACGGCGGTGACAGCGATATTGGGATACCCCCTGTTACTGTCATTGACGCTTAAAGCCATGTAAAGTTGGCGGCTCTGCCCTGCGGGTGACAGCGGTGACGGCAGTGACAGTGATTTTAGGATACCCTGCCGCTGTCATCCCTACGGGAGAACACCCCGCAAACGCAAAATGCAGGCGTGGGATTCACCCGCCCTTTTCGGGCGTGTAAAATCACCCCTGCGGTCAGAAAAATCTCTCCGATTTTTCCGACTGCGTTTACAGGGTGTAACACACTACACTTTGCCCTGCAAAGAGCCGTGTGCCAGACGTTCCCTCTGGACTCCCTTATGGCAGGTCTTACGCCCTGCTATCCTACGCCTTGCGGCTTCGGATAAAAGAACGGCGGCATGACGGTTACAGCTCTTGCGAGGGAGTATCCCAAAAACACCGTCACCATCGTCATGACCGTCATGCAGGGGATAAGGGTGACAGTTACGGCAATCGGCAGGGGGCATCCCAAAACTGCCGTCACCACCGTCACCGCTGTCACCCAAAGGGCAGTTACCCGCCGAAGAAAGGAAGATGATGGATTATGCCCTATGCAATCCTGCGTTTCCAGAAACGCAAAGCGGGCGGCGTTGCGGCTTGCGAACGCCACAACGAGCGGAAGAAAGAAGCCTACAAAAGCAACCCAGATATCGACATGGAACGCTCTAAAAATAACTATCATCTTGTCGCACCGCCAAAGTACACCTATAAGAAAGAGATTAACCGAAAGGTAGCCGAAGCAGGGTGCAGGACAAGGAAAGACAGCGTGATGATGGTGGAAACGCTCATCACGGCTTCACCAGAATTTATGAACCAGTTACCGCCCGAAGAACAGAAAGCGTATTTTACGATGGCTCTGGATTTCATTTCGGAGCGTGTCGGGGAGCAGAATATCCTCTCCGCAGTCGTCCACATGGACGAGAGAACGCCCCATATGCACCTCTGCTTTGTGCCGATTACACCAGACAATAAGCTGTCCGCCAAAACAATTTTAGGCAATCAAAAGAGCCTGTCGGAGTGGCAGACCGCCTACCATGAGCGGATGTCCTCACGTTGGAATCAGCTTGAGAGAGGTCAATCTTCGATGGAAACCAAGCGGAAACACGTCCCCACATGGCTCTATAAGTTGGGCGGCAGGCTTGATAAGCAGTATGGGGAAATCGTGTCTGCCCTGTCCGACATCAACGCCTTTAACGCAGGGAAAAAGCGTGACAAGGCTCTGGAACTGGTTGCCGCATGGCTGCCCGAAGTGGAGAAATTCTCTAAGGAAATCGGCAGACAGCAGGCGTATATCGACAGCTTAAAGGAGCAAATCGGGCAGGAAGCCGACTATGCAGGGCGTATGCGTGATGAAAAGTACGAGCAGGAATTAAAGGTGCAGAAAGCCAACCAGAGGATATTTGAATTGCAGAGAACCAACGAGCAGATGGGGCGGCTGCTCTCAAAGATACCGCCAGAAGTGTTGGAAGAATTACAGAGAACAGGCAGAAACAAATCAAGAGAAAGGTAAAAAGTGAATGAAGAAACAGGATTTTAAGGTGTTAAAGACCAAAGATTTATACCCGTTTCCCGACAATCCGTTTCATGTTGTGGAGGATGAAACGCTGTCAGAGTTAGCGGAAAGCATCAAGGAATTTGGCATTGTCACGCCGATAATCACACGCCCGAAAGAGGACGGGAACGGTTATGAAGTGATTGCGGGGCAGCGGCGTGTCCGTGCGTCCGAACTTGCAGGTATAAATACCGTGCCTGCATTTGTCCTGCCCTTAGACCGTGACCGAGCCATCATCACCCTTGTAGACAGTAATTTACAGCGTGAAAATATCCTGCCATCGGAGCGGGCGTTTGCCTACAGGATGAAATCCGAAGCCATGAAGCGGCAGGGTTTCCGCACAGACTTAACCTCGTCACAAGTTGTGACGAAGTTGCGGACGGACGACAAAGTGGCACAGGGCTTCGGCGTGGGCAGGATGACCGTCCAGCGTTTTATCCGCCTGACGGAACTGATACCGCCGATTTTGCAGATGGTGGACGAGGGGAAAATCGCCCTCACACCTGCGGTGGAACTGTCCTTTTTGAAGAAAGACGAGCAGGAAAATCTCTTTGCCACGATGGAGAGCGAAGAAGCAACGCCCTCACTCTCACAGGCACAGCGGATGAAAAGCATGAGCCAGAGCGGGCAGCTTGACATGGATATGATATTTTCCATTATGACGGAGGAAAAGGGAAACCAGAAAGAAACCTTGAAAATCAACACAAGCAAACTGAAAAAATACTTTCCGAAGGACACAACGCCGAAGCAGATGGAGGAAACCATCATCCGACTTCTGGAACGTGAGTTGCAGAGAAAACGGAGCAGGGACAGCCGCTAACCTTCTTTTTTCGGGAAGTAAATGCAGGAATTTGGAACAGAAGAAAGACAGAATTTTAAGGAGAATGAGGTAAGGAATGAAAGAAATCCAGTATGAGATTGTAAAGGAAATCGCCGTATTGTCTGCGAGTGACAGCGGCTACACAAAGGAAATCAATCTTATTTCATGGAACGGGAGAGAGCCGAAATATGACATCCGCAGCTTTTCCCCGAACCGTGAGAAGTGCGGAAAGGGTATCACGTTGAACGCTGATGAAGCAGCGGCACTCCTTGAAGCATTACAGAAAGAAGTAAACAGCGGGGATTGATGGTATCTGATTGACAGGGCGGGGCGTTTCCAGACGTTCTCCTGCCCTGTCTGGAAAGGAAGATTTAAGTATGGGCGAGGATAGGAAAACAACTGGAAGAAGAAAGCGTATTGTGCCAAAAGGGCAAGTACAAATGATTATCAGTCGAGAATATATCGGCACACAGACCGTTGCAGAAGCGTTTGTCCCGATTATCTCCGAGGATATTCGGAAGAAGATTGCCGAGGGCGACACCTTCGACAATGAGGGGCTGTCCGCTTAGAATGTACGCAATGGAACATGAAAACGTTAGGACAGATATGGAGGTTTTACAGTATGGCAGGAATAAGAACGGAGAACAAGATTTATGAAGTCGGCATTTACTGCCGCTTATCAAAGGACGATGGCACGGATAACGAGAGTGCGAGCATTGCGACACAAAAATCCATCCTCACGGATTATGTGAAAAGGCAGGGATGGCATTTAGCAAAAACGTATGTTGACGATGGCTACTCTGGAACAAATTTCCAAAGACCAAGTTTCCAGAATATGATTAAGGACATTGAAAACGGGCTGATAAACTGCGTGATTACAAAAGATTTATCCCGTCTGGGGAGGAACTATCTTGATTGTGGGTTATATCTGGAAGTCTTTTTCCCAGAGCATAACGTGAGGTATATAGCGGTCAATGACGGCGTGGACACCTTAAACAAATCCGCTATGGACATCACGCCTTTCCGCAACATCCTAAACGAAATGTATTCTGCCGATGTGTCAGTCAAGATAAAATCGGCGTACCGTGCGAGGTTTCAGCAGGGGAAATTCATGGGAACAACAGCCCCTTATGGCTATGTCAAAGACCCTGCCGACCACAACCATCTGCTGATAGATGACAAAGTTGCCCATGTGGTAAGGGAGATATTCGACCTTGCGTTAGCGGGCAACGGCATCGCCAAAATCCGCAAGCACATCAACAAACAGCATATCCTACGCCCTGCCGCTTATGCGGTGGAGCAAGGGGCAACAGGCTATGAGCGGTACTTTGAGGATAACGAGGAAAACCGTTATATTTGGAGCGAGAACAGCGTGAGGGGCATTTTAAGAAGCCCGATATATGCGGGCAACCTTGCAGGCTACAAGCGGATTGCAGCCAACATGAAAAGCAAGAAACGCCCCTCTAAGCTGCCCGAAGAATGGGAAGTGATACCAGACACCCATGAGGGGATAGTCACGCAGGAGGAATTTGACACCGTACAGCAGCTTATGACGAGCCGCAGGCGGGAGCAGAACGCAGGGGGATTTGAGAATATCTTTTTGGGCGTTATCAAGTGTGCGGACTGCGGCTATGCGATGCGGGCGGCGAGTGCCAACAGGAGGAAACGCCCCGACATCATCGACTGCGTACAATACACCTGCAATAATTATGGCAGATATGGCAATGTTATGTGTACCGCACACAGCATTGAAGCGAGGGACTTATTCAATGCCGTCCTTGCCGACATCAACCGCTTTGCGGATATGGCGGTCAATGATGAAAAGGCGGTCAGAGCCATAGAAAGGCGGCTCACGGAAACAGACCAGAGCAGGGCGAAATCATTAGAGAAAGAAAAGAAGAAGCTGAACAAACGCCTTGCGGAGCTTGACAGGCTGTTTTCCTCTCTCTATGAGGACAAGGTAATGGAGCGTATCACGGAGCGGAATTTTGAGATGATGTCGGGGAAATACCAGAAAGAGCAGCTTGAAATTGAAGCACGGCTGAAAGAGGTAACGGAAACGCTCAATGACAGCTATGAGAAATCGCAGGGCGTGAGGGACTTTCTATCCCTAATCCGCAACTATCAGGGGCTGAAAGAGTTGGACGCAACCATCATAAACGCACTCATAGACAAGATACTTGTTTCGGAACGTGAGAAACTTGCGGACGGGACAGTAAGGCAGGAAATCAAGATTTACTATAAATTCATCGGCTTTGTCGGTGAATTACATATCACACCCACAAAGCGGTGGACGGCGTTAAAGCCTAAAAATTGTACGGTGTGCGGTGTTGAATACGTCCCCAGCTCTGGAATATCAAAGTATTGTCCCGCTTGTGCTAAGAGGATACAGAGGGAGAAATCAAACGAGAGCAAACGCAGGAGTAGGGAGAGGAACCGAAGGGCATGTATTGAACTGTCCGCAAAAAATGACCGACTGATTTGGAGCAGCGTTCCGGTAGAATTGTCCGTCAGGGCAATGAAAATCCGAAGGTAGATATTTACCGTTATGTAACAGAGCAGACCTTTGATGCATACCTCTATCAGCTTGTGGAAGGTAAGCAGAAGTTCGCAAGTCAGATTATGACGAGCAAATCTCCGGTCAGGTCGGCAGAGGATATTGATGAAACCGCACTGTCCTATGCGGAGATAAAAATGCTTGCAACAGGTAATCCATATATCAAAGAAAAGATGGACTTAGACATTCAAGTACAGAAGCTAAAGATGTTAAAATCCAATTTCTTATCAGAGAAATACGGACTGGAGGATAAGGTCATCAAGTTCTATCCACAACAGATTGCTTACTTGAAATCCCGTGTAGAGGGACTTACAAAAGATGTTGAAACAGCAAAATTACACCCGAAACCGATAGACGAGCAGCCGCTTGGAATGATGGTATCGGGTGTTTCTTATTCCGAAAAAGCCGAAGCAGGTCAGGCAATCATCAATGCCTGCAAGTCAATGAACAGTCCCAATGCGATACCACTTGGCGAGTACCGTGGCTTTCAAATGGAACTGTATTTTGATACGGTTCAGCGTAATTATGTTGTGAAATTAAAAGGCGAAACAAGCAGAGATGTACCGCTTGGCGATGATTCTCACGGTAATATCGTGAGAATAGATAACGGCATTGAACGCTTTGAAGAAGCACTTGCTGATACGAAAAACAGCCTTGAAAATACGGAAAAGCAGTTTGAAACAGCGAAGCAGGAAATCGAAAAGCCGTTTGCCAAAGAGGAAGAATTGAGGGCAAAAACTGCTCGACTTGATGAGCTGAATATCCTGCTCAATATGGATAAAAAGGAAAATGAGATTGTCGGCGGAGAGCCTGATGAGGGCGAAGCAGTCGGCGGCAGAAAGGAGAAATCGTATGAGAGATAAACAGGAAGGCGGTGGTCGATATGCCATTTATCGCACCTGAGTTAATCATTCAGGCGAAGCAGATGGACTTATTAACCTACTTGAGAAATTATGAACCGTATGAGCTGGTTAAGTTTTCAGGTAACACCTATTGCACCAGAACCCACGATAGTTTGAAGATTTCAAACGGGAAATGGATATGGTGGTCGAGAGGTATCGGTGGCAGGAGTGCTTTGGATTATCTGATTAAGGTTAAAGGTTACAGCTTCCTTGAAGCGGTGGAAACCATTATCGGACATACAGCGATTCAGGCTCCGGTCTATGAAAAGCCACAGCCAAAAGAGGAAAATAAACCACTTCTTCTCCCTGAAAAATGTGCTTCCAACAGAGTGATTACAGAGTATCTTTTCGGGAGAGGAATAGATTTTGAAATCATCAATTACTGTATCTCTAATGACCTTATCTTTGAGAGCCTGCCGTATCACAATGTTGTGTTTGTAGGCTATGACGAGAAGAAAGAACCGAAATATGCAGCCTACCGTTCCACGAATAAGCGTAGGATTATGGGCGATTGCAGTGGCAGTAAAAAAGATTATTCTTTTCGGCTTGGTAAGGAAAACTTGGAGGAAGTACACCTCTTTGAGTGTGCCATAGACCTGTTATCCTATGCCACGCTTGCGAAGCTGAACGGGCAGGATTGGAAAGAAATGAGCTTTGTTTCGCTGTCCGGGGTGTATTCTCCGGCAAAGAAAATTGAGGACAGTAAAGTGCCGATTGCACTGGAAAAGTATCTTGGCAGTAACCCATCTGTCAGGAAAATCCGTATCCATTTTGACAATGATATAGCGGGCAGAAAGGCAGCACAGACCTTAAAAACTATTCTGCCGGATAAGTATGAAATCGTTGATGAGCCACCAAAAGCAGGTAAGGACTTCAACGATTTTCTTTGTATGCGGATGGGAATTTACAATAAAAAAATACACGAAAGGAATGAAGAACGGTGAATGATTCTAAGATTAAAGTTCTCTTGGTAGAACCGGAAAAGTACCCGAAGGAAATTGTAATCGACGACACTCTGGAAGCAATGCAGGAGGTTGTCGGAGGGGATATTGAGGAATATATGCCCTTTGATGATGACGTTGCAATCATCTGTAATGAGGAAGGAAAGATGAGAGGACTTCCGCTTAATCGTGCTGTTTATGTGCAGGACAACGATAAGAAAGAGATGGTTGATATTATCTGCGGCAAGTTCTTTATCTGTTATGCACCGCCTGAGAGTGAGAGCTTTCAGAGCTTGCCGGACGATATGATGAAGAAGTATAAGGAACAGTTCAAGTATCCTGAACGCTTTTCTAAGGATGTGGGCGGCAATATCGTGGCTGAACCTTTTAAGCCGAAATCAAAGGATTATGAGAGATAGTAGCCTGAGAACGGGGCAACCCGGAGGAGATGTTTATTCTTAGCGAGCAGACCATTTGGATAAACATAGTTTCCCAAACGGTAAAAGGCTCGTTAGGGGTTGCCCCTAATACCCCGTGAGAAAGGAGAACTTGATTTGAGAGAGTTATTACTTATCGCCGCTGGGACACTGCTCGGCAGTTGTCTTGGCGTTACGATGATGTGCTTATTCCAGATTAACAAAGATTGCAGAGTAAAGAGAAAGGAAGATACCGATTATGAGAAAGAGAAACATTCAGAAGATTGTACGCTTTAACCGCAAGGAAGCACAGGACTTGGCAGCAAAGGCAAAGAAGGCTTGTCTTTCCGAAGCAGGACTTATCCGTTTACTTATCAGAGGTTACGAGCCGAAAGAGAAACCCGATGACCGCTTCTATGATGTGATGAGAGAACTGTCCTCTATCAGTAATAACATCAATCAGCTTGCGGCTAAAGCGAATACACTTGGTTTCATTGACGCACCTATGCTGAAGAATGAAGCTGCAAAGTGGAATAAGTTCCAGTCAGAGATTGAGAGGACATATCTTCGTCCAAATCAGAGCGAAATGAAATGGCAGTAACAAAGTTGTGGTCGGTAACAGAAAGGCTCGGTCAGGTCATTGACTATGCAACCAATCCCGAAAAGACTTCTGCAAATATCAAAAGGGAGTTTTCACCTGAACAGTATCAGGCTCTTGCTGATGTTATTGCTTATGCAAAGGATGAAGAAAAAACAGAGCGAGAATTTTATGTTGAGGGTATCAACTGTAATGTGGCGATTGCCCGTGACCAGTTCATAACGGTTAAGGAACAGTACCAAAAGACAGACGGTATCCAAGCCTATCACGGATATTTGAGTTTCAAGGAAACAGATATATCTCCTGAGATGGCACAGAAAATCGGAATGGAATTTGCAAATGAAGTGTGGGGGAAAAGATTTCAGGTTGTTGTGACAACCCATCTGAACACAAAGCACCTGCACTGTCATTTTGTCATCAACTCTATTTCTTTTGTCGATGGCAAACATTTGTGGGGAGAGGAAAAAGCGTGGTTCAAATTCCGAAAAGTTGCAGACAGAATTTGTGAGAAGTACGGACTTTACTATGACCCGAATCCGAACCGCAGTAAGCAGTCGGAGTATCTGACGATGAAAGAAAAGGCAGGTATGCCGACACGCTACTCGGTTGCAAAGGAAGCCATTGATTATGCTATCGACCACAGCAAGACCCTGAAAGAATTTCAGTTTGCTCTCAAGGAAATGGGATATGCCTATAACCTAAGTCCAAGCCGAAAATACTGGACGGTCATTCCAAAGGGATACGATAAGCCGATACGACTGAAAAATCTCGGAGCAGATTATACCAATGACCGGATTGTAGAGCGTATCAAAGAAAATCGTGACAGATGGGCAGAGATTGAGCCGTTCCAGAGGGCAACTTATAAACCAAGACAGTACCGTATGCAGACCAGAGGGCAGAAGCTGAAAAAGAAAGGCGGACTTTATGGGTTGTATCTGTATTACTGTTACAGACTCGGTTATCTGCCCAAGTATAAGAAACAGAATAACGCAAGGCTTCATTATCTTTTGAAAGATGATTTGATGAAGCTCGATAAGATTACTGATGAAGTAAGGCTGCTCGGACGAGAAAATATTTCCACGGACGAACAGCTTTTTTCATATAAGACTTCCTTAGAGGAGCAGATGAAAAATCTGATTGCCGGAAGAACACATCTCCGAAAAAAGATAAGAACAAATATTGATGATGGTCAGCTTCAGGCGGCAAAAGATGAAATCGCTTCTATCAATGGAGAATTGAAAAAACTCCGACGGGAAGTAAAACTCTGCGAGGATATTGCGGAGAGGTCAAAGGTTATGGAAGAAAACCTTGAGCATATCGAAACAGAGGAACAAAAACAGCAGAGAAAGGAGAAATCACGCTATGAACAACGGTGGTGACGCAGCAGAGCAGGTCGTTAGGCTTTCGCTTGAAGGATTTGAAGTTGCTGCAAGATTAAGCGGTTCGGCGGCGAAGAATATCGCATTGCTTTTGGTATCGGTTCTGAAGCAGGAACAAAAGACGAAGGGCAAAGCAAGGCTTACCAATATGATTAAGTCAGGCAAGGAGCTGAAAGTCTTTTCCATTCCGCAAAAGGATTTGAAGAAGTTTACCGAACAGGCAAAACGCTATGGCGTTCTTTATTGTGTCCTCAGAGATAAGAACACAAAGGGAGAGAATGCTCCGGTAGATATTATTGCAAGAGCAGAGGACGCTTCTAAAATTCAGCGTATCGTTGAAAGATTTGAACTTGGCAAGGTGGATAAAGCTTCGATTGTCAGTGAAGCAGAGAAGGCTATCGCAGACCGTGAAGCGGTTGAAAAAGAAAAGCCGACCAAATCCAAGAGTGAAATCATTATGGAAGAAGCAGTCAGAAATCCAATGCAGAAAGAGGAGCGAGCAAACGCAAACCCCTCAGTCGCCAAAACAGACAAAAGCCCTCTGTCAAGGCAAAACTCAGAGCCGGTAGAAACGCAATCTGATAAGGGTGTTGCAAAGCCAGTGGAAAAGCCATCGGTCAAAGAGAAACTTGACCGTTACAAGGCACAGGCAAAACAGCAAAAAGAAGCAGAGCGTAAAGAGCCGGAGGTTAAGAAAGACGGCAAGAAGCCGCAGCAGAAAAACGGTCAGACGGTACACCGTCAGCCGAAGAAGAAACCCAAAACAAAAGAGAGGTAATTCACTATGACAAATGATTTCAAACCCGCAAAGGCTGGCGGTAATCAGCCGAGATTATCCAAAGAGGAGTATGCGGAAAAGAAGCGAGCAGAAAAAGAAAAAGTCTATCAGATGATTGATGACGCTGCCCGTGAGATTGTGAATGACCCTGAGAAGTTCAAGAGCTTTCTTGATACGCAGAGTCGAATGGACAGATATTCCGCAGCAAATGCTCTCCTTATTTACAGTCAGTATCCGCAGGCGACACAGCTTAAAGATTTTGATGATTGGGGTAAGGACAATGTAAAGATTACCAAAGGGGCAAAGAGTATTTCTATCCTTGAACCAGTGGAATACACAAGAGCAGATGGTTCTCCGGGTATTTCCTATAATGTCAAAAAGGTATTTGATGTTACGCAGACAAATGGAAGAAAAGCTCCGGCAGTATCAGCAAACCGTGACCCGAAAGCACTTATCACGACAATGCTTGCTGTATCTCCGGTGGAGGTTGCGGCAACCGATGAACTTCCGTATCCGAATATGGCAGCTTTCTATAATAATGAAAAGCAGACCTTGTATGTGAAGCGTAATGTGGGCGACAGCGTAGCAGTTGCCCAGTGTGTCGCTCAGGAACTCGGACACGCACAGCTTTCTATCAACAGTGAAAGTTACAGCCGCAGGGATATGGGCTTTCAGGCAGTGTGTATTGGATATATGCTTTGCAAGAAGTATGGCGTAGATACACAGAATTTTGCAATTAACCGTATTCCGGAGGGACTGGCTTCCAAAGAGCCGAAAGAAATCCGTGCGGAGCTTTCCAAGACACGAAATGCAATGGCAGAAATTCACAGTCATATCTCTGATGAAATGTTCCGCAAGAAGCAGGAGCGTTCAAAGGACTATGAGAGATAACGGAGGGCAGATATGGAAAAAGAAAAACTCTACCACATTGCTTTGGACGATTATGAACACGGTGTTGTCATTCGCTCCTTAAACGATGAGAAAACAAAGTTGATGGAGGAAGGCAAGTCCGCAGACGCAGTAGACGACCTGCTTGTAAAAGTCGGAAATGCCCCATTGAAAAAGTTCAAAGTGATTGAAAGGAAACGCTCAGATGAAGCGAGATAATGACAGGCAGACTGCCATTATTTTATCCATTGTCGGTATCGTTCCGGTCATATGGCTGGCACTTCTGATTGCACCTTCCATAAGCGGAGGATTGCCGGAGATAGCAGCCAATCTTGCGACACTCTTTGATAATCCATTTTCCATAAAATTATGTGGGGACAGCCTGAAAACTGTCCTCATTTTGCTTTTATGCTATGGAATGGGTATCGGGATTTACTTTTCGACAAGAAAGAATTACCGCAGACGAGAAGAACACGGTTCTGCCAAATGGGGCAATGTCAGAGCCATTGATAAAAAGTACCGACAAAAGCCACTATCAGAAAATAAGCTGATGACTCAGAATGTGTGCATTGGACTTAATGCCAAGAAGCACAGACGAAATCTGAATACGCTTGTGTGCGGTGGCTCCGGTGCAGGTAAGACAAGATTTTATGCAAAGCCTAATATTATGAACGCTGCCAGAAACAGCTATGTGATTTTAGACCCGAAAGGAGAAATCCTGCGAGATACGGGACATCTTCTTGAGAAGAAAGGTTACGAAGTGCGTGTCCTTGATTTGATTTCAATGGAGAAAAGCCATTGTTACAATCCGTTTGTATATTTGCAGAACGACAATGATGTGCAGAAGCTCGTAACCAATCTTTTTAAGAGTACCACTCCGAAAGGTTCACAGAGCAATGACCCGTTTTGGGATACGGCAGCGTCAATGCTTCTGCTTGCACTGGTATTTTATCTGCACTATGAAGCACCACCGGAAGAACAGAATTTTGCAATGGTAATGGAAATGTTAAGAGCCGGGGCGATTGAGGACGAGGACGACCCAAGTCCTTCTCCGCTTGACAATCTGTTTTCGGATTTGATGATAGATAATCCTGACCACATTGCTTTGAAGTATTACCACTCCTATCATTCCGGTTCTTCCAAAACATTAAAATCCATACAGATAACCCTTGCAGCAAGGCTTGAAAAGTTCAACTTGGAGAGTCTTGCTGCTCTTACTTCTGCCGATGAACTGGATTTACAGTCACTCGGAGAGAAAAAGGTGGCACTGTTTGCACTGATACCGGATAACGACTCCAGTTTCAACTTCTTGGTATCCATTCTTTACACACAGCTCTTTCAGCAGTTGTTTTATGCAGCCGACCATATCCACGGTGGCTGTCTGCCGATGCCTGTTCATTTTATGATGGACGAATTTGCCAATGTTTCACTGCCGGACGACTTCGACAAGATACTGTCGGTTATGCGTTCCCGTGGGGTATCGGTAAGCATCATCTTACAGAACTTGGCACAGCTTAAAGCCTTGTTTGAAAAACAGTGGGAGAGCATTGTGGGTAACTGCGATGAATTTCTTTACCTTGGTGGAAATGAGCAGTCAACCCATAAATACGTGTCGGAGCTGTTAGGAAAGGAAACCATTGATACCAACACGTTCGGAAAGAGTACCGGAAGAAGTGGTAACTATTCCACCAACTATCAGATTAGCGGCAGAGAGTTACTTACCCCTGATGAGGTGCGTATGCTCGATAATCAGTACGCTATTTTGTTTATCCGTGGGGAAAGACCCATTATGGATTTCAAGTATGACATTATGAAACATCCGAATGTGGCACTTACCACAGACGGAAAGGCAAGTCCTTATATGCACGGAGAAGTCACAAAAGATATTGCTTCGATTGCCATTTGGGACATTGACCCTGCAACACTTCCTGAAAAGGAAATGGAAGAAACGAACTGGGAACTTCTTTCCGATGAGGAGATGGAAGCTCTGTTCATAAACAATCAAACAAATTAAATTTTGGAGGTATTCAACTATGACTATTTTTAAGAAAAAAGCAACTGATACTCAGGAAACAAAGAAACTGCCTATGACCGGAAAGGTTAAGAAAGGCTTCCGTGCTTATTGCACAATGGTCATTGTCGGTGCGTTGGCACTTGGAATGACAACGACTGCATTTGCAGCGAATGACCCGCTTACCGTAGTCAACAATCTGTCTGACTTTATCTTCGGACTTATCCGTGCCATCGGTATGATTTTGCTCGGCTTTGGTATCGTGCAGGTCGGTCTTTCCCTCAAATCTCACGACCCTTCTCAGAGAGCCAATGGCTTCCTGACTCTTGCGGGTGGTGTCATTATTACTTTCGCAAAAGAAATCCTTACTCTTATCACAGGCTAAGATAAGAGTTACACAGTTATCGAGGGGTGTGCCAAGTTAAGGTACACCCCTTAATTGTAAGGAGGTGCTTTGAATGAGTGATAACTGGGTAGTTCAAAATCTTGAAAATGCCCTTGAAACTTGGAATGAAAAACTGTCGGAAATATGGACGCTGATCACAACTACACCGCAGAACTTTAAGGGCGGGAATATCTGGAAGGTTATCGTTGATATCAACGGTGCAGTTCAGGCTATCGGGCTTGCCTTACTTGTGTTGTTCTTCGTGATAGGTATGGTAAAGACCTGCGGAAGTTTTACAGATGTGAAGAAACCGGAACACGCACTGAAACTCTTTGTCCGTTTTGCGTTGGCGAAAGGTGTCATCACATACGGAATGGAACTTATGCTTGCACTATTTAATATCGTGCAGGGTACGATTTCAACCATTATGAATGCTGCCGGATTTGGAACTCCACAACAGACGACTTTGCCCGCAGAGATGGTAACGACCATAGAGGATTGCGGATTTTTCGAGAGTATTCCATTGTGGGCGGTAACGCTTATCGGAGGATTATTTATCACGGTGCTTTCGTTCATTCTGATAATGACGGTGTACGGAAGATTTTTCAAGTTGTATATGTACACAGCACTTGCACCGATACCGCTTTCCACATTTGCAGGAGAACCGACACAGAATGTCGGCAAGAGTTTTATCAAGAGCTATTGTGCAGTTCTGCTTGAGGGAGCAGTCATTGTACTTGCTTGTATTATTTTCTCCGTATTTGCTTCATCGCCGCCAGTAGTGAATCCTGATGCAGCAGCAGTTACGCAGGTGTGGGCATATATCGGGGAACTGGTATTTAATATGCTTGTTCTTGTCGGTGCAGTGAAAATGTCTGACCGTATTATCCGAGAGATGATGGGACTTTAAGGAGAGATTTTGAAATGAACCAAAGAGATTGTAAGAAATGTGTTTACTATGGCGGTAAACGGAAAGGCAAAGTCTTTTGCCTGAATGATAAATGCGTGAGGGAGAAAGACCAAAACCGCAGGAAAGGAAACAGATATGGAAGTAAAAATTAACCGAGAAATCAGAAATTATACAGAGTCAATGTTTTTTGGACTGTCGCTCAGACAGTTCATTTTTTCTGTTCTCGCTTGTGGCGTTGCAGTAGGACTGTATTTTTTGCTCAAACCGTATGTTGGCACGGAAACCGTATCGTGGGTGTGCATTTTGGGTGCTGCTCCGTTTGCGGCACTTGGCTTTGTGAAGTACAACGGTATGACCGCAGAAAAAGCAATCTATGCGTGGATAAAGTCGGAGTTTTTAATGCCGAAGAAGTTGGTGTTTCATTCCACTAATGTGTATTACGAACTGATGAAGCCAAGCATTGAACAGAAGCAGAAGGAGGTATTGAAGTCAAATGATTAAGACTCTTACAAACCTGTTTAAGCAGGATAAAGAAAAATTTGTTGTACCGAAAGGTGTGCAGGACGTGATTCCCGTAGCAGCTATCTTTGATGATGGCATTTTCAAAGTAGGAAAGGATAAATATTCAAAGACTTATCGCTTTACGGATATTAACTATGCAGTGGCAAGTCGTGAGGATAAGGAAGCGATGTTCCTTGAATATTCCGAACTTCTGAACTCCCTTGACAGTGGTGCAACGACAAAAATCACAATCAATAACCGTCGGCTCAACAGACTGGATTTTGAGCAGACAATCCTTATTCCGACAACCGGAGATAATCTGGACGAGTATCGAGAGGAATACAATAAAATGCTTCTTGATAAGGCAACGGGTGCAAACTCCATTGTTCAGGATAAGTATATTACCATTTCCATCAACAAAAAGAGTGTGGAGGACGCAAGAACTTATTTTGCCCGTGTCGGTGCAGATTTGATTGCTCACTTCGGCAGGCTTGGAAGTAAGTGCGTGGAACTGGAAACAGACGAAAGACTTCGTATTTTCCATGACTTTTATCGTGTGGGAGAGGAAAGCTCTTTCCACTTTGATATTAAAGAAACAAGAAAAAAGGGACACGATTTTAAGGATTATATCTGCCCTGACACAATAGAATTTGAAAAGGACTATTTCAAGATGGGAAACCGTTATGGAAGAGTCCTTTTTCTTCGTGAATATGCGTCCTATATCAAAGACAGTATGGTAGCGGAACTTACGGATATGAACAGAAATCTGATGATGTCCATTGATATTGTTCCCGTTCCGACTGATGAAGCAGTAAAGGAAGCAGAGAACCGTCTGCTTGGTGTGGAAACCAATATCACGAACTGGCAGCGTAGGCAGAATGCCAATAATAACTTCTCTGCAACCGTTCCGTATGATATGGAGCAACAGAAGAAAGAAATGAAAGAGTTCCTCGATGACCTTACGACCCGTGACCAGAGAATGATGTTCGCTGTTATCACAATGGTTATTACGGCAGACAGCAAGGAACAGCTTGAGAATGATACGGAAGCATTGCTTACCACGGCAAGAAAACATCTTTGCCAGTTCGCAACACTGAGATTTCAGCAGGTAGATGGACTCAACACGGTAATGCCGTTTGGAACAAGAAAGATTGATGCGTTCAGAACACTTACAACAGAGAGTCTTTCGGTATTTATCCCATTCAGGGTGCAGGATATTTTCCACGAAAACGGTATCTATTACGGTCAGAATGTTATCAGCAAAAATATGATTATTGCAGACCGTAAGCAGCTTTTGAATGGTAACTCCTTTATTCTCGGTGTATCCGGTGGTGGTAAGTCGTTTGCAGCAAAGGGAGAAATCATCAATCAGGTTCTTTCTTCGGACGCAGATATTATTATCATCGACCCTGAGCGAGAGTATTCACAGCTTGTCAATGCAATGGGCGGAGAGGTCATCAATATTTCTGCTACTTCCGATAATCATATCAATGCAATGGATATGAATAAGGATTACGGCGACGGTGCAAACCCTGTCATTCTGAAATCCGAGTTCATTATGTCCCTTTGTGAACAGCTTATCGGCGGAACAAATCTCGGAGCAAAGCAGAAGTCTATCATTGACCGCTGTACGGCAAGCGTGTACCGCAGTTATCAGCAGAATGACTATCAGGGACATATACCGACCTTGCAGGATTTCAGGGCAGAGCTTTTGCAACAGGACGAACCGGAAGCAAAGGAACTGGCACTTGCCATTGAACTTTTCACACACGGTTCTCTGAATACCTTCGCAAAGCAGACGAATGTGGATACCAATAACCGACTTATATGTTATGACATTCTTGACTTGGGTAAACAGCTTATGCCGATTGGTATGCTTGTTGTCCTTGACTCTATCCTGAACCGTATCACACAGAACCGTGCAAAGGGTAAGAATACCTTTATCTTCATTGATGAGATTTATCTTCTGTTCCAGCACGAATACTCTGCAAATTTCCTCTTTACCTTGTGGAAACGCGTGAGAAAATACGGTGCATACGCAAGTGGAATTACCCAGAATGTCGATGACCTTTTGCAGAGTCACACAGCAAGAACAATGCTTGCAAACTCAGAGTTCATCATTATGCTGAATCAGGCTTCCACAGACAGGCTTGAGCTTGCAAAACTCCTGAATATTTCCGACCTTCAGATGTCTTATATCACGAATGTGGAAGCAGGACACGGACTTATTAAGGTGGGAAGTTCTCTTGTACCGTTTGCAAACAAATTTCCTAAGAACACGAAACTTTATAAACTGATGACGACCAAACCGGGCGAAGCATAAGGAGGAATTTGCAATGTCTAAAATTCAATTTCGCAATGCTGCACACAGAGATTTTGTATTGGAAAATCTGGATAAGTGCAAAGTAAACGACTGCTATCACAGAGCATTTTTCTATGTGATGGGTATTTCAGAAGAAACGAGAATGAACATCGGAAAGATGTTTGATTTCAAAAGGGATTGTATCATACCGGAAGGTATGCACGGCGGTTGGCAGACCAGTGGCACAGTCAAGGTCTGCCACCTTGCCTTTAATCTTTGGAATGGATTTACAGAAGAAGGCAGGGAAAACCTCTGTACACCGGAGGAATTGTTCTGCTGCGGATATGCTCCGTATTTTATGGAGGGTATCAAGTTAAGGTATCCGGAGTATTGCAGAGATTTGACCCCGCCTAAGAGAAACGATATGGAAAGGTAAGAGAAAATGAGCAGAAAAATCTATATCATTATTGCAGTGGTGCTTGCGGCAGTGTTGTCTGTAAGCACCTTCTTTATTATCCGTAATCACATTGACTCTGCCAAGCAGAATGAAGTCTATGATAACCTTGCGGAGATTGTGGAGGACGAGCCGCCAAAGGAAAATGAGGGCGTGACGTTTTCGGAAGATAAGGACTATCTTGCGGAATATTTTGAACTTTATCGGCAGAATGAGGATATGGTGGGTTGGATAAAGGTTGAGGATACCAATATCAACTATCCGGTCGTGCAGTCTGCAAATGAGCCGAACTTCTACCTGAAGCACAAGTTTGATAAGACCTATTCCGCTTATGGCTGTCCATATGTGCAGGAAAATTGTGATGTGCAGAAACCTTCAGACAACATCATTATATACGGACACCATATGAATGACGGCTCGATGTTTACGGGACTGATGAAGTACAGAAACAAGAGCTTTTGGGAAGGTCATAAGACGATTACCTTTGATACACTGACGGACAGACACCAGTATGAAGTGATTGCAGTCTTTAAGACAGTCGTTTATACAGACAGCTCCGATAGCTTTAAGTATTATGAGTTTACGGACGCAGAAAATGCGGCAGAGTTTGATGCGTATGTTGCCAAGTGCAAGGAACTTTCTTTGTATGATACCGGAGTATCGGCAGAGTATGGCGACAAGCTTATTTCTCTTTCTACTTGTGAATATTCAAGAAACAATGGCAGGCTTGTTGTTGTCGCTAAGAGAGTGGATTAAACCCCACTCTCTATTATTTTTCGAGAAAGGAGGAAACCGATGGCTGATATAAAAACAAGAGATACAAGCAAAGGTACAATCAAGACCATAAATAAGGCAGCAGTTGCCACGGAGCGAATGAAGAAAGCCTATGTGATGACGAAAGATAAGGCAGAACATTCCACTAACGCTTCGGAAAATTCCGCAGAGGAATATGCTTCCGATAAAATCGAAGCGGCAACGGATAGGACTGTTCACGAAACTGCATACCGTGCAGATAAAGTCGGCAGATGGGGTGTGCGTGAAACAAGACAGAATTATCAGAAAGCCAAAACGGGAATTGAGAATTTCAAGACCAAGCGTGCAGAGAAACAGCTTCAGAAACAATCGGTCAATCCTGTCGGAAAACAGAGCATCCGAACTCTGGAGCGTACGGAGAAAACAATTAAACAGTCTGCAAGGTCGGCAGGAAATACGACAGTCAAGACCGTATCGAAAGGTGCAACCAATACTGTTCAGAGGTCGGTCAAGACCGCAGAACAAACGGCAAAGACTTCTATTAAGACCACAAAAGAAGCTGCCATTATAGCACAGAAAACAGCAAAAACAACAGCCAAAGCAACACAGAAAGCGGCTCGGACGGCAAAGAAAGCGGCGAAAGCCACAGCAGATACCGTCAAAGCCACAGCGAAAGCTACTGTTGCGACAGTTAAAGCGATTATTGCAGGGACAAAAGTACTTGTAGCAGCAATCGCCGCAGGCGGTTGGATAGCGGTGCTGATTATTATGATTGTCGTATTGTTTGGTGCTGCCGTAGCAATGTTCGGAGGAGGGAGTGACAGTAATTCTTATACTCCGGTAAGTGCAGAGGTAGAAGCCTATGAACCCATCATACAGAAGTATGCCAAAGAGTACGGCATTCCTGAGTATGTAGAACTTATCAAGGCGGTTATGATGCAGGAAAGCGGCGGCAGAGGACTTGACCCTATGCAGGCAGCAGAGGGAAGTTTCAATACAAGGTATCCGCACGAACCTAATGGAATTAAAGACCCTGAATATTCTATCCAGTGTGGAGTTCAGGAATTGAAAGCGGCTCTTACTTCGGCAGAAGTGGAAAGTCCGATAGATATGGAGCATATCAAACTTGCCTTGCAAGGCTACAACTTCGGTAATGGGTATATTTCTTGGGCAAAAACGAATTACGGCGGTTATTCTTATGCCAATGCAGTGGAGTTTTCCACTCAGCAGGCACAAAGGCTTGGTTGGGACAGTTATGGAGATACCCAATATCCGGCTCACGTTCTGAGGTACTATCCGTATGGGCGAGCCTTTACTGCCGGAGGTAATCAGGCGATTGTTGAGGTTGCCTTGACACAGCTAGGCAATCAGGGCGGACAACCTTACTGGAGTTGGTACGGCTTTAACAGTCGAGTGGAATGGTGTGCCTGCTTCGTATCTTGGTGTGCTGACCAATGCGGGTATATTGAAAGTGGACTTGTTCCGAAATTTGCAGGTTGCGTGGATGGTGCAAACTGGTTTAAGTCAAATGGAAAATGGCAAGACCGCACTTATGAACCAAAGACAGGAGATATTATCTTCTTCGATTGGGAGGGCGACGGTACAACAGACCACGTTGGTATCGTAGAGAAATGCGAGAATGGCACAGTTTATACCGTAGAGGGCAACTCAGGCGACGCCTGCAAGCAAAGACAGTACGCAGTCGGAAGCAGCAATATCTATGGATACGGTATTCCGGCATATTAAAAATTCCAGACGGTGTCTGGAAAATTGAAAAGATGGCTGCTCAGTTGAGTAGCCATCGGGTACATTATGAGAAATCAGTTGTTTCTCTGTTATTCAGGAAAATATGGTGTGTGTGATAAGTGAAGCTGAAAAGCATATCGGCATTTTCTTTACTGCCGTCTAAAAAGGAAATATCATCGGCAAGGATAAAAAGAATTGCTAACAGCTTCTTGATATATCCAGTGTAGCAGGCATAATCTACATAGATGTTGGCGATATATCCCTCGGCAAATTTTATCAGGTCAGCGTCAATTTCAAAGCTATTGGATAGTTCGTAAACGGTTTTGATAAATTTATCCTTGTCAGCAATTCGCTCTTTACTTGGAACACTTCTGCGGTTCTTCTGTATAAATTTTAAAAAATCATCAGCTTCCGTAAAGTCGGGAGTGACTGAGCTGTCAGTTCCCAAATCTGTTTTGTAATCCTCAAATTTCTCTTTTTCAAACCGATTACTGAATATTATCTTTTGTTCGTCCATTCCTTTTACCCCTAAGTTTATTCTATGGAGATTGTTTAATTTGGCTCTTGGGTTGTGATTTGTCTTTCGCCATTAACAATCGTGAATTACTACTTTTATAGTATAACATAAAAATAGTTGGGAATCATCACTAATAGTTGGTTTGACTTCCTTTGGGTGCGTGTGATTTGAAATCGACTTAACCTATACTATTAGTTATGGAAACACACTAAGGGAGGTGATGTGATGAAGCTCGATACAATCGGCAAGAATATAAGAAAGTTCCGACTTGCGAGGAAATTACGCCAAGAAGATTTGGCTGAGAAAACAGATTTGACAACAAATTATATTGGTATGGTTGAGCGTGGAGAGAAAATTCCGTCACTCGAAACGTTCATAAAGATAGTAAATGCTTTAGGTGTATCATCGGATATGGTTCTTACAGATGTTCTGGAAACGGGATATACAGTCAAGAACTCTATGCTGAATGAGAAGCTTGAAAAACTTGCTCCTGAAGATAGAAACAGAATTTATGAAGTTATAGATACACTTGTAAAGCAGTCAAAGCAAATACTTCCATAAAACACAGAAGTTCGTCCTAATCGACGAGCTTTCTTTTTTTCAGTATAAAAATAGCATAAAAATCTAGTTATCCGCATAAAAACTGGACTTATCACACTTTATCAAGGTCAAAACCACTCAATTTACTACTAATTTACTACTTATGAATGAGCTTTGATACGACGATTTATCCTTGAAAAGTGAAGATATAAAGATACTTCCAATAAAATTTGAATATTTAATAGGTAGACACTTCAAAAAATGAGGTGTCTATTTTTTTACCCGATTTTGAAAGGAAGTGAACTTATGAAAACAAAAAATCAAGAATCAAAAGGTCGTTCCCCACTCTTTAAGACCATCAAACATTCATTCAGCCAATAAAAAAGAAAGGATAGGTAAAAATATGGAACTTAAATTTGTGATTCCCAACATGGAAAAAACATTCGGCAATTTAGAATTTGCTGGCGAGGATAAAGTCGTTCAGCGAAGAATCAACGGACGGCTAACTGTCTTATCAAGAAGCTATAATCTCTATTCTGATGTTCAAAGAGCAGATGATATTGTGGTGGTGCTTCCTGCTGAAGCTGGCGAAAAACATTTCGGCTTTGAGGAACGTGTGAAGTTAGTCAATCCACGTATTACCGCAGAGGGCTACAAAATCGGCACTCGTGGTTTTACAAATTACCTTTTACATGCTGACGACATGATAAAAGAATAAAGAAAGAGAGGAAAAATGATGAGATTAGCAAATGGCATTGTATTAGATAAAGACACGACTTTTGGAGAATTGAAATTCTCTGCTCTACGTCGTGAAGTGAGAATCCAAAATGAAGACGGGTCGGTTTCAGATGAAATCAAGGAACGTACCTATGACTTAAAATCCAAAGGACAAGGACGCATGATTCAAGTAAGTATTCCTGCCAGCGTGCCTTTGAAAGAGTTTGATTATAACGCACGGGTGGAACTTATCAATCCCATTGCGGACACCGTTGCTACTGCCACCTATCAAGGAGCAGATGTTGACTGGTATATCAAGGCAGACGATATTGTGCTGACAAAGGATTCTAGTTCATTCAAAGCTCAACCACAAGCAAAGAAAGAACCGACACAAGACAAATAGTCGCTAGGTAGAAAGGAGACTTTTTCGCATGAAACAGCGTGGTAAAAGGATTCGCCCATCTGGTAAAGATTTAGTCTTTCATTTTACGATAGCGTCACTCCTGCCTGTTTTCCTGCTGGTTGTCGGACTGTTTCATGTGAAGACAATCCAGCAGATCAACTGGCAGGATTTTAACCTATCACAAGCAGATAAGATTGACATTCCCTATTTAATTATCAGTTTCAGTGTCGCAATTCTTATCTGCTTGCTGGTAGCGTTTGTATTCAAACGGGTTCGCTATGATACGGTTAAACAACTTTACCACCGTCAAAAACTGGCAAAGATGATACTTGAAAACAAGTGGTATGAATCTGAACAGGTCAAAACAGAGGGTTTCTTTAAAGATAGTGCTGGTCGTACAAAGGAAAAGATAACCTACTTCCCTAAAATGTATTATCGACTTAAAAATGGCTTGATACAGATACGGGTGGAAATCACGCTGGGAAAATATCAAGACCAACTCTTACACTTGGAAAAGAAATTAGAGAGTGGCTTGTACTGTGAGCTGACGGATAAAGAGTTAAAGGATTCCTATGTGGAATATACTTTGCTCTATGACACCATAGCCAGTCGTATTTCTATTGATGAAGTAGAAGCTAAAGATGGTAAACTTCGCTTAATGAAAAACGTATGGTGGGAATATGATAAGCTCCCTCATATGTTGATTGCTGGTGGTACAGGTGGCGGTAAAACTTACTTTATACTGACACTGATTGAAGCCTTGCTTCATACAGATTCAAAACTGTATATTCTTGACCCGAAAAATGCTGATCTTGCGGACTTAGGTTCTGTGATGGCAAATGTCTACTATAGAAAAGAAGACTTGCTTTCTTGCATTGAAACATTCTATGAAGAAATGATGAAACGTAGTGAGGAAATGAAGCAGATGAAGAACTATAAGACTGGCAAAAATTATGCTTACTTAGGTCTCCCGGCACACTTCTTAATCTTTGATGAATACGTCGCTTTCATGGAAATGCTGGGAACAAAAGAAAACACCGCAGTTATGAATAAGCTGAAACAGATTGTCATGTTAGGTCGTCAAGCTGGCTTCTTTCTAATACTGGCTTGTCAACGTCCAGACGCAAAATATTTAGGCGACGGAATCCGTGATCAGTTTAATTTCAGAGTGGCTTTAGGTCGTATGTCTGAAATGGGCTATGGCATGATGTTTGGCAGTGACGTACAAAAGGATTTCTTCTTAAAGCGAATCAAAGGTCGTGGCTATGTTGATGTAGGAACAAGTGTCATATCAGAGTTTTATACTCCCCTTGTACCAAAAGGATATGATTTCTTGGAGGAAATTAAAAAGTTATCCAACAGCAGACAGTCCACGCAGGCGACGTGCGAAGCGGAAGTCGCAGGTGTGGACTGATCTTGCTGGCTGGTGTGGCAATAGCCACGCCAGCACTTAACCCCCCGTATCTAACAGGGGGGGTACAAATCGACAGGAAACAGTCAAAAAAACATTAGAAAATCCTTTGGTTACAAGGGATTTACAAAATTTCAGCGTATGTCAAATGGGCTTTAAAAGTTGACATACGCCTTTTTGATTGGAGGGATTTTTACTGAATGAACAAACTTGGTTACAGCATTTAAAAGAAAAACGCTTGGCTTATGGACTATCTCAAAACCGTTTAGCTGTTGCGACTGGTATTACAAGGCAGTATCTAAGCGATATTGAAACAGGAAAAGTCAAGCCATCAGAGGATTTACAGCAGTCCCTTTGGGAAGCTCTGGAACGCTTCAATCCCGACGCTCCCCTTGAAATGCTGTTTGATTATGTAAGAATTCGCTTTCCGACAACAGACGTACAGCAGGTGGTCGAAAACATCTTACAACTGAAACTGTCCTATTTTCTTCATGAGGACTATGGTTTCTATTCTTATTCAGAGCATTATGCTTTAGGCGACATATTCGTCCTTTGCTCCCATGAACTGGACAAAGGAGTTCTGGTGGAATTGAAAGGTCGTGGGTGCAGACAATTTGAAAGCTATCTTCTGGCACAACAAAGAAGCTGGTATGAGTTCTTTATGGACGTTTTGGTGGCTGGCGGTGTGATGAAACGCCTTGACCTTGCCATTAACGATAAGACAGGGATTTTAAATATCCCTGTACTCACTGAAAAGTGCCAACAGGAAGAATGTATCTCCGTCTTCCGCAGTTTTAAAAGCTATCGCAGTGGCGAACTGGTACGCAAAGAGGAAAAGGAATGTATGGGAAACACCCTCTATATCGGTTCATTACAAAGTGAAGTTTATTTCTGTATCTATGAAAAGGACTACGAGCAGTACAAGAAAAATGATATTCCCATTGAAGACGCAGAAGTAAAAAACCGTTTTGAGATTCGATTGAAAAATGAGCGTGCCTATTATGCAGTCCGTGATTTACTCGTCTATGACAATCCAGAGCATACCGCCTTTAAAATTATCAATCGGTATATCCGTTTTGTAGATAAAGACGATTCCAAACCTCGTTCTGATTGGAAACTGAATGAAGAATGGGCTTGGTTTATTGGGAACAATCGTGAACGATTAAAACTAACCACAAAACCAGAGCCTTACTCCTTCCAAAGGACGCTGAACTGGCTATCTCATCAAGTTGCCCCGACCTTAAAGGTTGCGATTAAACTTGATGAAATCAACCAGACGCAGGTTGTAAAAGACATTCTCGACCATGCGAAACTGACAGACCGACACAAGCAGATTTTGAAGCAACAGTCAGTAAAAGAACAGGACGTGATAACAACAAAAAAATAACTCAAATACAAATTCATTGAATATAGAGAGGAGAACATTTTTATGAATTTTGGACAAAACCTTTATAACTGGTTTCTATCAAACGCTCAATCACTGGTGCTTTTAGCAATCGTTGTGATTGGCTTGTATCTTGGCTTCAAGCGTGAGTTTAGCAAACTGATTGGCTTTTTAATTATTGCGATTATTGCGGTTGGCTTAGTCTTCAACGCTGCTGGAGTAAAAGACATTTTACTAGAGCTATTCAATCGCATTATTGGTGCTTAAATAAAACCGTTCTTTTGTGGAATATAAGTGGTTTTCTTATGTTCCGCAAAGGAATGGTACACCAAACGAAGTGCGGTAGGGATTTTTGAATCTCTACAAAGAAAGGACGTGAATATATGGACGATATGCAAGTCTATATTGCGAATTTAGGCAAATACAATGAGGGCGAATTGGTCGGTGCGTGGTTTACCTTTCCCATTGACTTTGAGGAAGTCAAAGAGAAAATCGGCTTGAATGATGAATATGAGGAATACGCCATTCATGACTACGAGTTACCCTTTACGGTTGACGAATACACTTCCATTGGCGAACTCAATCGACTATGGGAAATGGTATCGGAATTACCCGAAGAATTACAATCGGAGCTATCTGCTCTGCTCACTCATTTTTCAAGCATTGAAGAACTAAGCGAACATCAAGAGGATATTATCATTCATTCCGATTGTGATGATATGTATGACGTGGCACGCTACTACATTGAAGAAACGGGTGCTTTAGGCGAAGTACCAGCTAGTCTTCAAAACTATATTGATTATCAAGCCTATGGTCGGGATTTAGACCTTTCAGGAACGTTTATCTCAACCAATCATGGGATTTTTGAAATCGTCTATTAAATCTGTCGGTACATTACTACTGGCAGATTTTCTATTTTACGGGGTGGCTCAATCAGCTACCCCTATTTTTTATGAAAGGATTGATTACATGAAGAAAATACGAAGCTATACCAGTATCTGGTCTGTGGAAAAGGTACTGTATTCTATCAATGATTTTAGACTTCCGTTTCCCATAACCTTTACGCAAATGACATGGTTTGTCGTGTCACTCTTTGCAGTGATGATACTTGGCAACTTGCCCCCTCTTTCCATGATAGAGGGAGCATTTCTCAAATACTTTGGGATTCCTGTGGCTTTCACATGGTTTATGTCTACAAAAACTTTTGATGGTAAAAAGCCTTATGGATTTTTGAAGTCTGTCATTGCTTATGCACTGCGACCAAAGCTGACCTATGCAGGAAAAAAAGTAACGCTTGGCAGAAACCAGCCACAAGAAGCCATTACAGCAGTTAGGAGTGAATTTTATGGCATATCCAATTAAATACATTGAAAACAATCTCGTCTGGAATAAAGACGGGGAATGTTATGCTTACTATGAGCTTGTTCCTTACAATTACTCATTTCTAAGTCCAGAACAGAAAATACAAGTGCATGATTCTTTCAGACAGCTTATCGCACAAAATCGTGATGGCAAAATTCATGCTTTACAAATCAGTACAGAATCCAGCATACGTTCTGCACAAGAGCGTTCCAAAAATGAAGTCACTGGCAAGCTCAAAGCGGTTGCCTATGACAAAATCGACCAACAGACAGACGCTTTAATATCCATGATTGGCGAAAATCAAGTGAACTACCGTTTCTTTATCGGCTTTAAGTTGCTTCTCAACGATCAGGAGTTTTCTATGAAAAGTCTTACCGTTGAAGCAAAAAATGCTTTGTCTGATTTTGTCTATGATGTGAACCATAAGCTGATGGGCGATTTTGTTAGTATGAGTAATGATGAAATCCTGCGTTTTCAGAAGATGGAAAAGCTCTTAGAAAATAAAATCTCTCGTCGTTTCAAAATCCGCAGGTTAGATAAGGACGACTTCGGCTATCTGATTGAACACCTTTACGGACAGACAGGCACTGCCTATGAAGAGTATGAGTACCATCTATCAAAGAAAAAGCTGGATAATGAAACGCTGATTAAATACTATGACTTGATTAAGCCTACTCGCTGTTTGGTGGAAGAAAAACAGCGATATTTGAAAATCCAGCAGGAAGATGAAACCGTCTATGTAGCTTACTTTACCATTAACAGCATTGTCGGAGAACTGGACTTCCCGTCCTCTGAAATCTTCTACTACCAGCAACAGCAATTTACATTCCCGATTGATACGTCAATGAATGTGGAAATTGTAGCGAATCGTAAAGCCCTATCTACTGTCCGCAATAAAAAGAAAGAACTGAAAGACTTGGATAACCACGCTTGGCAAAGTGATAATGAAACCAGCTCCAATGTGGCGGAAGCTCTGGAAAGTGTGAATGAGCTGGAAACCAATTTAGACCAAAGCAAGGAATCTATGTACAAGCTGTCTTATGTGGTAAGGGTATCAGCAAATGATCTTGACGAACTCAAACGTCGTTGTAATGAAGTGAAAGATTTTTATGACGATTTAAGCGTAAAACTGGTACGACCATTTGGGGATATGCTCGGCTTACATGAAGAATTTTTACCTGCCAGCAAGCGTTATATGAATGATTATATTCAATACGTGACCTCTGATTTCCTCGCTGGTTTAGGTTTTGGTGCTACTCAAATGCTGGGGGAAAATGAGGGGATTTATGTTGGCTACAGCTTAGATACTGGACGCAATGTCTATCTGAAACCTGCTCTTGCCAGTCAAGGGGTTAAGGGTTCAGTAACCAATGCGTTAGCGTCGGCTTTTGTTGGTTCGCTGGGTGGTGGTAAATCCTTTGCGAATAACCTTATCGTCTATTATGCGGTGCTTTATGGGGCACAAGCAGTGATTGTAGACCCAAAAGCAGAACGTGGCAGATGGAAAGAAACCTTGCCAGAGATTTCCCATGAAATCAATATCGTCACTCTGACTTCTGATGAGAAAAACAAAGGCTTACTTGACCCTTATGTGATTATGAAAAATCCCAAAGATTCTGAATCACTGGCTATTGATATTCTGACATTCCTTACGGGGATTTCCTCTCGTGATGGGGAACGCTTCCCAATCCTTAGAAAAGCCATTCGTGCAGTAACCAATAGTGAAGTACGAGGGTTGATGAAAGTGATTGAGGAATTACGGGTTGAGAATACGCCACTAAGTACCAGTATAGCCGACCATATCGAAAGTTTTACAGACTATGACTTTGCACATTTATTATTCAGTAATGGTTATGTGGAGCAGTCTATCAGCTTAGAAAAACAACTGAACATTATACAGGTTGCGGACTTGGTACTTCCCGACAAGGAAACTTCCTTTGAGGAATATACCACTATGGAGCTTTTATCCGTTGCTATGCTGATTGTCATTAGTACCTTTGCTTTAGACTTTATCCATACAGACCGAAGCATTTTCAAGATTGTAGATTTAGACGAAGCATGGAGCTTTTTACAGGTAGCACAAGGAAAAACACTATCTATGAAGCTGGTTCGGGCTGGTCGTGCTATGAACGCTGGGGTATATTTCGTGACCCAAAATACAGACGACCTCTTAGATGAAAAACTGAAAAATAACCTCGGCTTAAAATTTGCATTTCGTTCCACTGACCTTAACGAGATTAAAAAGACCTTAGCCTTTTTTGGTGTAGACCCAGAGGACGAAAACAATCAGAAGCGATTGCGTGATTTGGAAAACGGGCAATGCCTTATCAGTGATTTATATGGTCGTGTCGGTGTGATACAGTTCCACCCTGTATTTGAAGAACTGCTCCATGCCTTTGATACCAGACCACCTGTGCGAAAAGAGGTGTAAATGTGAAACCATCAATAGTAAACAGAATAAAATCAAACTGGACGCTGAAACGTCTAGGTAAAGTGGCAATGACAGTGGCTTTCACACTTGTGATTGCCATTTTTCTTTTAGCCATGCTGGGAACGGTGGTTCAAGCTGCGGGCTTGGTAGATGATACGGTCAATGTGGCAAATGAATACAGCCGATACCCACTTGAAAACTATCAACTGGATTTTTATGTGGATAATAGCTGGGGCTGGCTTCCGTGGAACTGGTCGGACGGGATTGGAAAACAGGTCATGTATGGACTATATGCCATTACCAATTTTATTTGGACAATCAGTTTGTATGTTTCCAATGCGACAGGTTACTTAGTACAGGAAGCCTATTCCTTAGACTTCATTTCCGCTACAGCAGATTCCATTGGTAAGAATATGCAGACCTTAGCTGGTGTGAGTGCAAACGGATTTTCAACAGAGGGTTTCTATGTTGGATTCCTCTTACTCTTGATTTTGGTTCTTGGGGTTTATGTTGCCTATACGGGACTGATAAAGAGAGAAACCACAAAGGCAATTCATGCCATTATGAATTTTGTGCTGGTGTTTATCCTATCGGCTTCCTTTATTGCCTACGCTCCCGACTACATTAAAAAAATCAATGACTTTTCATCAGACATCAGTAATGCCAGTTTATCACTTGGCACGAAGATTGTCATGCCCCATTCCGATAGTCAAGGCAAGGACAGCGTGGACTTAATCAGAGATAGCCTGTTTTCCATACAGGTTCAGCAACCGTGGCTACTGCTTCAATACAACAGTTCAGACATTGAAAGTATCGGTATTGACCGTGTGGAAAGCCTGCTCTCCACCAGCCCAGATTCCAACAATGGCGAAGACAGAGAAAAAATTGTTGCGGAAGAAATTGAAGACAGAAGCAATACCAATCTAACCATTACAAAGACCATTAACCGTTTAGGTACAGTCTTCTTCCTATTTGTCTTCAATATTGGGATTTCCATATTTGTATTCCTATTAACAGGAATCATGATTTTCTCGCAGGTACTTTTTATCATCTATGCTATGTTTCTGCCTGTGAGCTTTATTTTAAGCATGATTCCATCATTTGATGGTATGTCAAAACGAGCCATAACAAAGCTCTTTAATACCATTTTGACACGAGCTGGAATCACATTGATTATTACGACAGCATTTAGTATTTCAACCATGCTCTATACCTTATCGGCTGGTTATCCGTTCTTTTTGATTGCTTTTCTACAGATTGTGACCTTTGCAGGAATCTACTTCAAGCTGGGCGATTTAATGAGTATGTTTTCTCTACAGAGTAACGATTCTCAAAGTGTGGGAAGTCGTGTGATGAGAAAACCTCGTATGCTTATGCACGCTCACATGCACCGTCTACAGCGGAAACTTGGACGTTCCATGACTACTCTAGGGGCTGGGTCTGCCATTGTTACAGGTAAAAAAGGACAGTCGGGTTCGGGGAGTTCTGCAAGGACACAAGCAGATCACTCCCGACCAGACGGAAAGGAAAAATCAACACTTGGAAAACGTATCGGTCAAACCATCGGTACAGTAGCTGATACCAAAGACAGAATGGTAGACACTGCTAGTGGTTTGAAAGAACAGGTTAAAGATTTGCCGACCAATGCAAGATATGCAGTATATCAAGGAAAATCCAAAGTAAAAGAGAATGTCCGTGATTTAACCAGTAGTATTTCTCAAACCAAAGCGGACAGAGCCAGTGGACGCAAGGAACAGCAGGAACAAAGGCGAAAAACCATTGCGAAGCGTCGCTCTGAAATGGAACAGGTCAAACAGAAAAAACAGCCTGCTTCTTCTGTTCATGAAAGACCGACTACAAGACAAGAACAATATCATGATGAACAGACCTCAAAACAGTCTAATATTCAGACTTCATATAAGGAATCTCAACAAGCCAAACAAGAGCGTCCAGCAGTTAAGTCCGATTTTTCAAGTCCAAAAGTGGAACGCCAAGGCAATACCGTTCAAGAAAAAACCGTTCAAAAGCCAGCAACTTCAACCACTACAGCAGATAGAACTTCACAACGTCCAATCACAAAAGAACGTCCGTCTACTGTTCAAAGAGTACCACTACAAAATACAAGAAGTAGACCACCAATCAAAACCGCCACCATTAAGAAAGTCGGTAAGAAACCATGAAGTTGAAAACTTTAGTGATTGGTGGTTCTGGATTATTCTTGATGGTCTTCTCACTGCTTCTGTTTGTTGCCATTTTATTTTCAGATGAACAGGACAGCGGAATTTCCAATATTCATTATGGAGGTGTGAATGTTTCCGCAGAAGTGCTGGCTCATAAGCCTATGGTAGAAAAATATGCCAAAGAATATGGCGTTGAAGAATATGTCAACATACTTCTTGCGATTATACAGGTGGAATCGGGCGGTACTGCGGAAGATGTTATGCAGTCCTCGGAATCCCTCGGTCTTCCACCTAATTCATTGAGTACAGAAGAATCCATTAAGCAAGGTGTGAAGTATTTCAGTGAATTATTAGCCAGTAGCGAAAGGCTCAGTGTAGATTTAGAATCGGTTATCCAGTCCTACAATTATGGTGGTGGTTTCTTAGGGTATGTGGCTAATCGTGGAAATAAATATACCTTTGAACTGGCTCAAAGTTTCTCAAAAGAGTATTCAGGTGGCGAAAAAGTGTCTTACCCCAATCCCATAGCCATACCTATCAATGGGGGCTGGCGATACAACTATGGCAATATGTTTTATGTGCAACTGGTAACGCAGTATCTTGTCACAACAGAGTTTGATGATGATACGGTACAAGCCATCATGGACGAAGCACTGAAATATGAGGGCTGACGATACGTTTACGGTGGAGCTTCCCCGACTACTTCTTTTGATTGTAGCGGACTGACACAATGGACGTATGGAAAAGCTGGAATTAACTTACCACGAACCGCACAACAGCAATATGATGTGACCCAGCATATCCCACTATCGGAAGCACAAGCTGGCGATTTGGTTTTCTTTCATTCTACCTATAACGCTGGCTCTTATATTACTCATGTTGGGATATACCTTGGCAATAACCGTATGTTTCATGCAGGCGACCCAATCGGTTATGCCGACTTAACAAGCCCCTACTGGCAACAGCATTTAGTGGGAGCAGGACGAATCAAACAATGAGAAAGGAAGATTTAATGATGAAATTTAGAAAAAATCAGAATAAAGAAAAACAGATACCAAAGGAAAAGAAACCTCGTGTCTATAAGGTCAATCCTCATAAAAAGGTTGTGATTGCCTTGTGGGTACTTTTAGGGCTTAGTTTCAGCTTTGCGATATTCAAGCACTTTACAGCTATAGATACTCATACTATTCACGAAACAACTATCATAGAAAAGGAATACGTTGATACTCATCATGTAGAAAATTTTGTAGAGAACTTTGCGAAAGTCTACTATTCATGGGAGCAATCCGATAAGTCCATTGATAATCGAATGGAAAGTCTAAAAGGCTATCTGACAGATGAACTTCAAGCTCTCAATGTTGATACAGTACGCAAAGATATTCCTGTATCGTCTTCTGTAAGAGGATTTCAGATATGGACGGTAGAGCCAACTGGCGACAATGAGTTTAATGTAACCTACAGTGTAGACCAGCTCATTACAGAGGGAGAAAATACAAAGACCGTCCACTCTGCTTATATTGTGAGTGTCTATGTAGATGGTTCTGGAAATATGGTACTGGTTAAGAATCCGACCATTACCAACATACCTAAGAAATCAAGTTATAAACCAAAAGCCATTGAAAGTGAGGGGACGGTTGATTCCATTACAACCAATGAAATCAATGAGTTTTTAACGACGTTCTTCAAGCTCTATCCTACAGCGACAGCCAGTGAACTTTCCTACTATGTGAATGACGGGATATTAAAACCAATCGGAAAAGAGTACATCTTTCAAGAACTGGTAAATCCTATTCACAATCGTAAGGATAATCAAGTCACGGTATCGCTGACAGTGGAGTATATCGACCAGCAGACCAAAGCAACGCAGGTATCTCAATTTGATTTGGTACTTGAAAAGAACGGGAGTAATTGGAAGATTATAGAATAACAAATATTGGTACATTATTACAGCTATTTTGTAATCACGTACTCTCTTTGATAAAAAATTGGAGATTCCTTGACAAATATGCTCTTACGTGCTATTATTTAAGTATCTATTTAAAAGGAGTTAATAAATATGCGGCAAGGTATTCTTAAATAAACTGTCAATTTGATAGTGGGAACAAATAATTGGATGTCCTTTTTTAGGAGGGCTTAGTTTTTTGTACCCAGTTTAAGAATACCTTTATCATGTGATTCTAAAGTATCCAGAGAATATCTGTATGCTTTGTATACCTATGGTTATGCATAAAAATCCCAGTGATAAAAGTATTTATCACTGGGATTTTTATGCCCTTTTGGGTTTTTGAATGGAGGAAAATCACATGAAAATTATTAATATTGGAGTTTTAGCTCATGTTGATGCAGGAAAAACTACCTTAACAGAAAGCTTATTATATAACAGTGGAGCGATTACAGAATTAGGAAGCGTGGACAAAGGTACAACGAGGACGGATAATACGCTTTTAGAACGTCAGAGAGGAATTACAATTCAGACAGGAATAACCTCTTTTCAGTGGGAAAATACGAAGGTGAACATCATAGACACGCCAGGACATATGGATTTCTTAGCAGAAGTATATCGTTCATTATCAGTTTTAGATGGGGCAATTCTACTGATTTCTGCAAAAGATGGCGTACAAGCACAAACTCGTATATTATTTCATGCACTTAGGAAAATAGGTATTCCCACAATCTTTTTTATCAATAAGATTGACCAAAATGGAATTGATTTATCAACGGTTTATCAGGATATTAAAGAGAAACTTTCTGCCGAAATTGTAATCAAACAGAAGGTAGAACTGTATCCTAATATGTGTGTGACGAACTTTACCGAATCTGAACAATGGGATACGGTAATAGAGGGAAACGATGACCTTTTAGAGAAATATATGTCCGGTAAATCATTAGAAGCATTGGAACTCGAACAAGAGGAAAGCATAAGATTTCAGAATTGTTCCCTGTTCCCTGTTTATCACGGAAGTGCAAAAAACAATATAGGGATTGATAACCTTATAGAAGTGATTACGAATAAATTTTATTCATCAACACATCGAGGTCAGTCTGAACTTTGCGGAAAAGTTTTCAAAATTGAGTATTCGGAAAAAAGACAGCGTCTTGCATATATACGTCTTTATAGTGGCGTACTGCATTTGCGAGATTCGGTTAGAATATCGGAAAAGGAAAAAATAAAAATTACAGAAATGTATACTTCAATAAATGGTGAATTATGTAAAATCGATAAGGCTTATTCCGGAGAAATTGTTATTTTGCAGAATGAGTTTTTGAAGTTAAATAGTGTTCTTGGAGATACAAAACTATTGCCACAGAGAAAAAAGATTGAAAATCCGCACCCTCTACTACAAACAACTGTTGAACCGAGTAAACCTGAACAGAGAGAAATGTTGCTTGATGCCCTTTTGGAAATCTCAGATAGTGATCCGCTTCTACGATATTACGTGGATTCTACGACACATGAAATTATACTTTCTTTCTTAGGGAAAGTACAAATGGAAGTGATTAGTGCACTGTTGCAAGAAAAGTATCATGTGGAGATAGAACTAAAAGAGCCTACAGTCATTTATATGGAGAGACCGTTAAAAAATGCAGAATATACCATTCACATCGAAGTGCCGCCAAATCCTTTCTGGGCTTCCATTGGTTTATCTGTATCACCGCTTCCGTTGGGAAGTGGAATGCAGTATGAGAGCTCGGTTTCTCTTGGATACTTAAATCAATCATTTCAAAATGCAGTTATGGAAGGGATACGCTATGGTTGCGAACAAGGATTATATGGTTGGAATGTGACGGATTGTAAAATCTGTTTTAAGTACGGTTTATACTATAGCCCTGTTAGTACTCCAGCAGATTTTCGGATGCTTACTCCTATTGTACTGGAGCAAGCCTTAAAAAAAGCTGGAACAGAATTGTTAGAGCCATATCTTAGTTTTAAAGTTTATGCACCACAGGAATATCTTTCACGAGCATACAACGATGCTCCTAAATATTGTGCGAACATCGTAGACACTCAATTGAAAAATAATGAGGTCATTCTTAGTGGAGAAATCCCTGCTCGGTGTATTCAAGAATATCGTAGTGATTTAACTTTCTTTACAAATGGACGTAGTGTTTGTTTAACAGAGTTAAAAGGGTACCATGTTACTACCGGTGAACCTGTTTGCCAGCCCCGTCGTCCAAATAGTCGGATAGATAAAGTACGATATATGTTCAATAAAATAACTTAGTGTATTTTATGTTGTTATATAAATATGGTTTCTTGTTAAATAAGATGAAATATTTTTTAATAAAGATTTGAATTAAAGTGTAAAGGAGGAGATAGTTATTATAAACTACAAGTGGATATTGTGTCCTGTATGTGGAAATAAAACACGATTAAAGATAAGGGAAGATACTGAATTAAAAAAATTCCCCCTCTATTGTCCGAAATGCAGACAAGAAAATTTAATTGAAATAAAGCAGTTCAAAGTAACTGTGATTACAGAGCCAGACGCAAAGACGCAGAGCCGATAAAATGAGATTAATACAATCTCATTTTATCGGCTCTTTCCGTTATGTATGGATTCTTTTAATTAGTCTTCGATGTTTCTTGCTTCGTTGATACCGCTGGCTAAAGATTCCATTAAGGATAGTTCTTTGTCTGTAAAGCTATCCATGTATTTCTCTATCTGTAATCGTCGGGTGCTTTTTACCAAGTTATTAGCAGGTAAGAAAAATTCATCAACGGAAACATGAAGTAACGATACAAGGTCATAAAGAACTTGTATGCTGGGGTGTTGCCCTTTATTTTCAATATTAGTTAAGTACCGTGGGTCAATTTCAATCAATGCTCCCACTTGTTCACGAGTTAAACCTCGTTTCAATCGAGCTTCTTTAATGGCTAAACCAAAGGCTCTAAAATCATATTTATCTTCTTTTTTACGCATAGTAGACCACCTCTATACATTTTATTGTTCCTACTGAATTAAAAACAGGTATAGAAAAACGTGTTATATGGTTTATAGGTTTATATTTAATAAAAAGCACTACTAAACGCCAATAAAAAAAACCGTTATATGGTAGTGCTATTTACGCTGTTAAAATATTGTATATTACTTCCAAATGGCGGTTTGTTGGAGGTCAACGTCGCCATGAAGTACATCATATACAATAAATTTCCTTACATTGGGTTCTTGTCAAAAAAAGTCGTCTATCTGCAATAGATAAGTACGTCCACCAATGTGGTTTTATAAATCATATAGATAGAATAACAGAAGCATGTAAACAGAGAAATAAATCTGTTTATATGCTTTTTTGGCTATTCAGAACTTTTTTACAAAGTTTATTTATCAGTAATGCAACAAATCCCCCTTTCACATTGGGACTAAGAGTGAAAGGAGATAAACGAGCAAGGCTCACTTCCTTTCCTAGACAGAAAGGGGGTGAGAAACATGAAACCATCTTCTTTTCAGACCACAATAGAAAATCAGTTTGACTATATCTGTAAACGTGCTATGGAAGACGAGCGAAAGAATTATATGCTTTATCTTTCAAGGATTGCAAAGCGTGAGGTGTCCTTTTCGGATGTTGGCGATTATCTTGTTAGCCAGTTTGCGACAACAGATAACTATTCAACTGACTTTCAGATTTTTACACTCAATGGGTTATCAGTAGGCGTTGAAAATGATTTGTTGAGTGAAGCATTACGTGAGTTGCCAGACAAGAAACGTGAAATTCTACTGCTGTTTTACTTTATGGACATGAGCGATTCAGAAATTGCAGACCTGTTGAAATTGAACCGTTCTACTGTCTATCGGCATAGAACCAGTGGACTAGCCTTAATTAAAAAGTTTATGGAGGAATTTGAAGAATGAAAACACAATATCCTATGATTCCCTTTCCTCTCATTGTAAAGGCAACAGATGGCGATACCGAAGCGATTAACCAGATTCTACATCATTACAGAGGGTACATAACGAAGCGTTCCCTACGACTTATGAAAGATGAATATGGCAATCAAAGTATGGTCGTTGATGAAGTCTTACGTGGAAGAATGGAAACCAGACTGATTACAAAGATTTTGTCATTTGAAATTAAGTAATATCCTCTCTCCTTTCGTGGAAGCGTGCTAAACCATTCCACGCTTCCCGAACAGGGAGGTTTGTTATTCCACCAAAGCATATTGAGCTTTCAATGTGTTTTGATAGGCTAACGAGCCATTGTTCTTTGAAAACTGAATAAAAGTAATCGAATACGTTTCGATAAGAAAAGAGCCAACGGAACTAACCGCCATGACCTATCTTATAAAGATAGCGAGCGATTCATGTTAGTGATCCGAGAAGCAATCTTTAGCAGGATTGCCTGCAACGACATTCTTATCGTGATAATGATACTCCCATACAGTCAATAGTCCGAGCGTGATAAAACCGTCGCAGGCAATGAGTATGGCTACATGAGAACCATGCAGGGGTGGAACTCCCGTGAGCTTTGCTAAAGCTGTTCGATTGCTGGTAAAACAACTTTTATGAAATCCAAATAAGTGATTTGGAAAGGAGGATTTTATGAAGCAGACTGACATTCCTATTTGGGAACGTTATACCCTAACCATTGAAGAAGCGTCAAAATATTTTCGTATTGGCGAAAACAAGCTACGACGCTTGGCAGAGGAAAATAAAAATGCAAATTGGCTGATTATGAATGGCAATCGTATTCAGATTAAACGAAAACAATTTGAAAAAATTATAGATACATTGGACGCAATCTAGCGTCGCCAAAGGGTCTTGTATATGATAAAATAGTATTAAGTCGTATCAAGGCTCTTTCCATAAAGGAAAGGAGCAAATGCCATGTCAGAAAAAAGACGTGACAATAAAGGTCGAATCTTAAAGACTGGAGAGAGCCAACGAAAAGACGGAAGATACTTATACAAATATATAGATTCATTTGGAGAACCGCAATTTGTTTACTCGTGGAAACTTGTGGCTACAGACCGAGTACCAGCAGGAAAGCGTGATTGTATCTCACTTAGAGAGAAAATCGCAGAGTTACAGAAAGACATTCATGATGGTATTGATGTTGTAGGAAAGAAAATGACACTCTGCCAGCTTTACGCAAAACAGAACGCTCAAAGACCAAAGGTTAGAAAAAACACTGAAACTGGACGCAAATATCTTATGGATATTTTGAAGAAAGACAAGTTAGGTGTAAGAAGTATTGACAGTATTAAGCCATCAGACGCTAAAGAATGGGCTATTAGAATGAGTGAAAATGGTTATGCTTATCAAACCATCAATAACTACAAACGTTCTTTAAAGGCTTCATTCTATATTGCTATACAAGATGATTGTGTTCGGAAGAATCCATTTGACTTTCAACTGAAAGCAGTTCTTGATGATGATACTGTCCCTAAGACCGTACTAACAGAAGAACAGGAAGAAAAACTGTTAGCCTTTGCAAAAGCTGATAAAACCTACAGCAAAAATTATGATGAAATTCTGATACTCTTAAAAACAGGTCTTCGTATTTCAGAGTTTGGTGGTTTGACACTTCCAGATTTAGATTTTGAGAATCGTCTTGTCAATATAGACCATCAGCTATTGAGAGATACTGAAATTGGGTACTACATTGAAACACCAAAGACCAAAAGTGGCGAACGTCAAGTTCCTATGGTTGAAGAAGCCTATCAAGCATTTAAGCGAGTGTTAGCGAATCGAAAGAATGATAAGCGTGTTGAGATTGATGGATATAGTGATTTCCTCTTTCTTAATAGAAAGAACTATCCAAAAGTGGCAAGTGATTACAACGGCATGATGAAAGGTCTTGTTAAGAAATACAATAAGTATAACGAGGATAAATTGCCACACATCACTCCACATAGTTTGCGACATACATTCTGTACCAACTATGCAAATGCAGGAATGAATCCAAAGGCATTACAGTACATTATGGGACATGCTAATATAGCCATGACGCTGAACTATTACGCACATGCAACATTCGATTCTGCAATGGCAGAAATGAAACGCTTGAATAAAGAGAAGCAACAGGAGCGTCTTGTTGCTTAGTAGTACAAATGAATTTACTACTTATTTACCACTTCTGACAGCTAAGACATGAGGAAATATGCAAAGAAACGTGAAGTATCTTCCTACAGTAAAAATACTCGAAAGCACATAGAATAAGGCTTTACGAGCATTTAAGAAAATATAAAAAGATAATTAGAAATTTATACTTTGTTTAATTTAAATTAGTTGATTGTCTTGAAAAATGCTTGATTTACGGGCATATTCGCAGGTTTGCAGATTGATTTTACTACTCATTTACTACTTTTAACGAATTGAGCCTTGATATGCAAAAGCACCTGCGAAGCTGCCGGATAAACCACTACACCACCTTACGCGGCACGTCGAAAAGAAAAAATAAAATAAGCACCACCTATAAGGCGGCGTTTCTCACTCCCACACAGGAGAACAGGAACGCTGCTTTTTTTATGCCCTCATGTTACGCAGTAAGGGCAAATAAAGCCTTGATTTATGCGGCTCTTAGAGCGCGGAAATGAGAAAGGCAAGGGTTGATACCTTTTCCCTCAAAACCGCGTTTCTACTGCGTAACAAATCCAACCAAAGGAGTGATGAAGCTATGGCAGTTTTCCGCGTGGAAAAGAACAAAGGTTATACGGTTATGAGCAACCACCATTTACGCAACAAGGAACTTTCCCTAAAGGCAAAGGGCTTGTTGTCGCAAATGCTCTCACTTCCCGAAGATTGGGACTACACCCTTGCAGGGCTGTCCCTTATCAACCGGGAAAGTATCGACGCTATCCGCACCGCTGTATGGGAGCTTGAAAAAGCCGGATATATCACAAGGCGGCAGGGACGCGACGAGAAAGGCAAAATGACCGCTATTGAGTACACCATTTACGAACAGCCACAGCCCCCGGCATTGGATTGTCCGGTATTGGAAAATCCAACAGCGGATAAGCCGATATTGGAAAATCCGACACCGGATAACCCGACGTCGGAAAATCCAACGCAATTAAATAAAGAGATACAAAAAACTAACTTACCAAAAAAAGAAAAATTAAATACAGATATATCAAGTACCCATTCCATTCCTTTCCATTCCCTAAATCCCTCTCCCTTAGAGGACGCGGCACAGCTGCCGGAACGGAAGCGAAAGGAAGCGACAGACGCATACAGCGTGTATGAGGAAATCATCAAGGACAATATCGAGTACGACTATCTGATACAGGACAGATACCTTGACCGGGACAGGATAGAGGAAATCCTTGCCCTTATTCTTGAAACCGTCTGCACCAAACGAAGAACAATCCGTATCGCCGGGGACGACCACCCGGCAGAGCTTGTAAAAGCAAAATTTATGAAACTGAACAGCGAACATATCCGCTTTGTACTGGACTGTATGCAGGAAAACACCACCAAAATCCGCAACATCAAGCAGTACATGAAAGCTGCCCTTTTCAATGCTCCGTCTACGATTGGCAGCTATTACACGTCCCTTGTATCTCACGATATGTACGGCGGGCGCACTATCCAGTCGGCAAGAAGCAAGGGCATACCCGATTACACCTGCAACGAGGGCGAAAGCCTGTAAACCAACCCAAAGGAGGATTTTATGATGACACAGAAAACAGGAGCTTTGATTTTTGATGAAACCGCTGACCGCTACGACATTCGCTTTGACGTAAACGACTATTACGGGGGATTGCATTGCGGCGACTGCATGGAGGTCTTTGTGCGGGGCAAATGGAAGCCGACCCGTATGGAGTACGGGGACAACTGGTATCTTGTGGGTATTCGGGCGGCAGACCTTTCCGGGCTGCGGGTACGGATTTAACAGGGCGGCGTGAAAGCGGATGCTCTTTTTTCATGCCCGTCCCGTTTCCCGGCGGCGGGCATACCACCATAGAACACGAAAGGAGGACACCCATTGCAGGAGGAAACCAACGAAAAGACCATAGCCCTTTACATCAAGACCGGAAAGCTGACCGCGCAGCAGCTCCAAAAGGCTATGAAAGCCCTGCTTGCACAGATGAAAAAGCAGCATGACAAACAGAAAATCCCGCATGGCAAGCAGACCCTAAAGCAGCTTATGAAGCAGAACGCGGGCGTTTCCAACATTGAAATCACAAAGGACAATATCAAAGCCTTTGAGAGTACGGCGAAAAAATACGGGATTGACTTTGCCTTAAAGAAAGACAGCACCGAAACCCCGCCCCGCTATCTTGTGTTTTTTAAGGGACGGGACGCGGACGCACTGACCGCAGCTTTCAAGGAGTTTTCCGCAAAGAAGCTGACGCAGGAACAAAAGCCCTCTATCCGCAAGCTGATTGTTTCCCTCAAAGAAAAGGCGGCGGCTCTGAACGCACAGAGGGAAAAAGTGAAGAAAAAGGACAGGGAGGTATCGCTATGAAGCCGGAACTTAAAAAGCTGCTTATCCTAAATGCCCCCTATCTGCTCTTTGTCTATCTCTTTGACAAAATCGGACAGGCGGTGCGGCTCTCTCCGGGGGCTGACCTGTCCGGCAAGGTGCTTTCCCTTGCAGACGGCTTTTCCGCTGCCTTTGCAAACCCGCTTCCGAGCCTTGCACCTATGGATTTGCTTATCGGTATTGTAGGGGCTGTCCTTATCCGGCTGATTGTCTATGTAAAAGGCAAGAATGCGAAGAAATACCGGAAAGGTATCGAATACGGCTCTGCCCGTTGGGGCAACGCCGAAGATATAAAGCCCTACACCGACCCGGTATTTCAAAATAACGTGCTGCTCACACAGACGGAACGGCTTACCATGAACAGCCGCCCAAAGCAGCCAAAGTATGCAAGGAATAAAAATATCCTTGTTATCGGGGGAAGCGGCAGCGGCAAGACGAGATTTTTCGTAAAGCCCAACCTTATGCAAATGCACTCAAGCTACGTTGTAACCGACCCGAAAGGAACGGTTTTAGTCGAGTGCGGGAAGCTCTTACAGCGGGGCGGGTATCGGATAAAGGTGCTGAACACGATAAACTTCAAAAAAAGCATGAAATACAATCCCTTTGCCTATCTCCGCAGCGAAAAAGACATTTTGAAACTGGTAAATACTTTGATTGCCAACACCAAAGGGGACGGGGAAAAAGCAGGGGAAGATTTTTGGATAAAATCGGAACGGCTCTTTTACTGCGCCCTTATCGGCTACATTTGGTACGAAGCCCCGGAGGAAGAAAAGAATTTTACGACGCTGCTTGAAATGATAAATGCCAGTGAAGCCCGCGAGGACGACCCGGAATTTCAGTCCCCCGTTGACCTTATGTTTGAACGGTTGGAGGAAAAAGACCCGGAACACTTTGCTGTCCGGCAGTATAAGAAATTCCTGTTATCTGCGGGAAAGACAAGAAGCTCTATCCTCATTTCCTGCGGGGCGCGGCTTGCCCCTTTTGACATTAAAGAGCTGCGCGACCTTATGGAAACCGACGAAATGGAACTTGATACCATAGGCGACCGTAAGACCGCCCTGTTTGTCATTATCAGCGACACCGACGACACTTTTAACTTTGTTGTGAGTATTCTTTACACGCAGCTTTTCAATCTTCTTTGCGACAAGGCAGATGATGAATACGGCGGCAGGCTGCCCGTCCATGTACGCTGTCTGTTAGACGAGTTTGCAAATATCGGGCAGATACCGAAGTTTGAAAAGCTCATAGCCACTATCCGAAGCCGGGAAATCTCTGCTTCAATCATTCTGCAAAGCCAGTCGCAGCTAAAGGCGATATACAAAGATAACGCCGATACCATAGCCGGCAACTGCGACACCACCCTTTTCTTGGGCGGCAAGGAGAAAACCACCCTCAAAGAAATGTCGGAAATCTTGGGGAAAGAAACCATTGACAGCTTCAACACTTCCGAGAACCGGGGGCGTGAGGTATCACATGGGCTGAACTATCAGAAGTTAGGCAAGCAGCTTATGACCGAAGATGAAATTGCAGTCATGGACGGCGGGAAATGTATCTTACAACTACGAGGGGTACGCCCGTTCTTCTCTGATAAGTATGACATTACAAAGCACCCCAACTATAAATATCTTTCCGACTATGACAAGAAAAATACCTTTGATATGGAAAAGCATTTAAGGCGCAGACCCGCCCTTGTAAAGCCGGACGAACCCTTTGACTATTACGAAATCAGCGAAGCAGATTTGCAGGAGGACACCGACCATGAATAGACGTATGCAGAAGAAAAAAGATAAGAAAATCACAGAAGCCATAAACGGGCTTGTTTTCATTGCCGAGCGACGGGAACAGCAACGGCAGGCAGCTATCCAGCAGTTTGTGAAACGGTGTGAAGCCCTGTATGAGCAGAAACGGGTGCGGCGGGAACTTTGATTTTACGGGAGGTTATACTATGAGCAGACAGAAAACAAAAACTGATGATATACGTCGTGAACATTATTTTACAAAGATGATAGAAAATGCAGAAAACGCTCTGCGGGAGTATTTGCAGGAACGCGGAGGGGAACAGACCCTTTACGTTACCGAGTATATGCAGCGTAGGAGCTATCTTTTGGAATGACGAAAAATGTGTGTTCCCGGCTGAAAAGAAAGGAGGAATTGACGCAGTAACAAAGAAAAAGACAACTTGCATGATACGCGCCCCTACAAAAATTCCTATCGCCCACACTGACAACTGAATACCGCCGCGCGGCAGAACTTTAGGCAGCGCGGGGACTTATGACCGCGGCAGTTTGAAAACTGACCGCCGTTTTTTATGCCCTTTTATAGGGCAAGCCGCATTTGCGGCAGAAAGGAGCTTTATGGAATTTTTTAACTCTGCTATCGACATATTACAGACCCTTGTTATCGCACTGGGCGCAGGCTTAGGCATTTGGGGCGTTATCAATCTCTTGGAGGGATATGGAAACGACAATCCGGGTGCAAAATCACAAGGCATTAAGCAGCTTATGGCGGGCGGCGGCGTTGCCCTTATCGGCACTATCCTTGTACCGCTTCTTTCCGGTCTGTTCGGATAAGATTACGGAGGGTAGCCTATGGAGAGCATACTGGAAGCGATTAACGAATGGATAAAAGAAATCCTTATCGGAGCCATTAACGGCAACCTTTCCACTATGTTCGGGGACGTAAACGAAAAAGTAGGCACCATTGCAGCGGAGGTAGGCAAGACCCCGCAGGGGTGGAACGCAAACATTTTCAGCATGATACAAAACCTGTCGGAAAATGTGATTGTACCCATTGCGGGGCTTGTCATTACCTATGTCCTCTGTTATGAGCTTATCAGCATGGTAACGGAAAAAAACAATATGCACGACATAGAAACATTTATGTTTTTCAAGTGGTTTTTCAAAGCCTTTGTTGCCGTTTTCTTGGTAACACATACCTTTGATATTACTATGGCGGTGTTTGATATGGCGCAGCATATTGTATCCGGCGCGGCGGGGGTAATCGGCGGCGATACGAATATCGACGTAACCGAAGCCCTTGCCGCCATGCAGGAGGGACTAAAAGATATGGAAATCCCCGAACTACTGTTACTTGTCATGGAAACGAGCCTTGTAAGCCTTTGTATGAAAATCATGTCCGTACTGATAACCGTTATCCTCTACGGCAGAATGATTGAGATATACGCCTACTGTTCTGTTTCCCCTATCCCTTTTGCTACCATGACAAACCGGGAATGGGGACAGATTGGGAACAACTACCTAAAGGGGCTGTTTGCACTGGGCTTTCAAGGCTTCCTCATTATGATATGCGTCGGCATTTATGCGGTTTTAGTAGGCGAAATGGTCTTAGCGGACAATCTGCACAGCGCGATTTTTTCCCTTGCAGCCTATACCGTTATCCTCTGTTTCTCCCTGTTCAAATCCGGCGCACTGGCAAAATCCATATTCAACGCCCACTAAGGGCAGAAAGGAGGTTTTTTCTTGGCGTATGTACCTGTACCCAAAGACCTATCCAAAGTCAAAACAAAAGTCGCTTTCAATCTAACAAAGCGGCAAATCCTTTGTTTTTCAGTGGCACTTCTTATAGGACTGCCGCTTTTCTTTTTGCTCAAAGACAGCGCAGGGACGAGCCTTGCGGCAATGGTAATGATTGTCGTCATGCTTCCCTGCTTCTTGGTTGCCATGTATGAAAAGCATGGGCAGCCCCTTGAAGTGGTAATAAAGAACATCATTCAGACAAAATTTACCCGCCCCAAAGTGCGACCATATCAGACAGAAAACCTATATGCACTCTTGGAGAAACAGCGGGCATTAGAAAAGGAGGTATCAGCGATTGTCAAAAGGACAGACAAAAAAGACGCGGGAAGCCGCAGGAAACAGGCGTAAGCTGACCCGCGCGGAAAAGAAACAGATAGCGGCGGTTATCCGGCAGGCAAAGGGGGACGGCAAAGCCCACACCGCACAGCAGACCATTCCCTACCTTGCCATGTACCCGGACGGTATCTGCAAAGTGGCACAGCGGAAATATTCAAAGAGCATTGCCTTTGAGGACATTAACTATCAGCTTGCACAGGCAGACGACAAGACCGCCATTTTTGAAAACTGGTGCGATTTTCTCAATTACTTTGACGCAAGCGTAAATGTGCAGCTTTCGTTTATCAATCAAGGTTCACAGCAGGAACAGGCAGCGCGGGCAATCCATATCCCGCCGCAAAATGATGATTTTAACTCTATCCGCACCGAATATTCCGATATGCTGAAAATGCAGCTTGCCAAAGGGAACAACGGGCTTGTAAAGCACAAGTACATCACGTTTTCCATTGAAGCGGACAATCCGGCGGCGGCAAGGGCGCGGCTTTCCCGTATCGAAACGGACGTACTCAACAATTTCAAGGTGCTTGGCGTATCGGCGCACCCCTTATCCGGCTATGAACGCTTAAAGGTGCTGCATGGGGTATTCCACCCGGCAGGCGAGCCGTTCTCATTCTCCTATGACTGGCTGACCCCGACAGGGCTTACCACAAAGGACTTTATCGCCCCGTCCTCTTTCAAGTTCGGGGAGGGACGCTACTTTGCTATGGGGAAAAAAACGGGGGCGGTATCGTTCCTTGAAATCCTTGCCCCGGAGTTAAACGACCGTATTTTAGCGGATATGTTGGACTTGGAAACAGGGGTTATTGTCAATCTCCATATTAAAAGTATCGACCAGTCGGAAGCAATCAAGACCATTAAGCGCAAAATCACTGACCTTGACAAGATGAAGATTGAGGAACAGAAAAAAGCAGTTAGAAGCGGTTACGATATTGACATACTCCCGTCCGACCTTGCCACTTTTGGGAATGAAGCAAAGAATTTGTTGCAGGATTTACAGAGCCGCAACGAGCGAATGTTTCTGCTGACGTTCCTTGTGGTAAACATGGCAGACACGAAGCGGAAACTGGAAAATGACATTTTCGCGGCGGCGGGCATTGCACAGAAATACAACTGCGCCTTGACCCGTCTTGACTATCAGCAGGAAGCGGGGCTGATGTCCTCTATCCCTTTGGGGGAGAACCTTATCCCTATTCAGAGAGGGTTGACGACGAGCAGCACCGCTATTTTTATCCCGTTCATCACACAGGAACTATTTCAGACTGGGGCTGCCCTGTATTATGGCTTAAATGCCCTGTCAAACAACATGATACTCTGCGACCGCAAGCAGCTTAAAAATCCAAACGGGCTTATCTTGGGAACACCGGGCAGCGGAAAATCCTTTGCGGCAAAGCGGGAAATCACAAATGCTTTTCTCATTACCGACGACGATATTTTTATCTGCGACCCGGAAGCGGAGTATTTTGCCCTTGTAAAACGGCTTGGCGGGCAAGTGATACGGTTATCCCCGACAGGCAAAGGTATGGACGGTACGCCCCAGTATGTGAACCCTATGGATATGAACCTCAACTATTCCGAGGACGACAGCCCCCTTGCACTGAAAAGCGATTTTATCCTTTCTCTCTGCGAGCTTGTCATTGGCGGCAAGGAGGGCTTACAGCCTGTTGATAAGACCGTCATTGACCGCGCTGTAAGAAATGTGTATAGGGACTACCTTGCTGACCCCGACCCGGAGAAAATGCCTATCTTGGGCGACCTTTACGACGAGCTGTTAAAGCAGCCGGAGCCGGAAGCTGCCCGCATTGCCGCAGCATTGGAGCTGTATGTTTCCGGCAGCCTTAACGTATTCAACCACAGAACCAACGTGGAGCTTTCTAACCGCCTTGTCTGCTTTGATATAAAGCAGCTTGGAAAGCAGCTCAAAAAGTTAGGTATGCTCATTGTGCAAGACCAGATATGGAACCGCGTTACCATTAACCGGGCAGAGAAAAAGTCCACCCGCTACTATATGGACGAATTTCACTTGCTCTTAAAAGAGGAACAGACCGCAGCTTACAGTGTGGAGATTTGGAAGCGTTTCCGTAAATGGGGCGGCATACCGACAGCTATCACACAGAATATTAAGGACTTGCTTGCTTCACGCGAGGTGGAAAATATCTTTGAAAACTCTGATTTTGTCCTCATGCTCAATCAGGCGCAGGGCGACCGGGCTATCCTTGCAAAGCAGCTTAATATCTCCCCGCAACAGATGAAGTATGTAACCCATACCGAAGCAGGCGAGGGACTTATCTTTTATGGAAATGTGGTGCTGCCCTTTGTAGACCATTTCCCGAAAGATACCGAGCTTTACCGCATTATGACGACGAAGCCGGAGGAAGTGAGCAGCCTATGAAAACAGACGTGATTATCAACCGGGACGCGCTTTGTGCTTTGCAGGAATTACCCAGTGAAAGCGTCCATTGCTGCGTTACAAGCCCGCCGTACTTTGCGCTGCGGGACTATGGGCTTGACGCACAAATCGGACAGGAGGATACGCCGGAACAGTATATTGACAGGCTGACCTCTGTTTTTCGCGAGCTTTACCGGGTGCTTAGAAAGGACGGTACGTTATGGCTGAATATCGCAGACACCTATTGCGGCACAGGAAATAAAGGCGGCTATGCTGACCCAAAAAACCCAAAGGGACGCACCGGACAGCGGATTGCAAGGAACAGCCGCGTTACCGGCTGCAAACAAAAGGACTTAATCGGTATTCCCTGGCTCTTGGCGTTTTCCCTACGGGAACAGGGGTGGTATCTACGGAGCGATATTATATGGCAAAAACAAAATCCTATGCCGGAAAGCTGCAAAGACCGCCCGACCCGCTGCTATGAACATATCTTCCTGCTTTCAAAGGAAAAGAAATATTACTATGACGCTGCCGCCATTGCAGAACCCTTAGCACCTACTACCGCAGAACGGTATCGCAGAGCGCGCAGCACCAACAGCAAATACACACAGGAAATACCCGGACAAGGAAAGGTGCAGGGACTAAACCGACCGCGGGACGGTGGCTACTATGACGACGCGCTCATGCCGACCACGCGGAACAAGCGGGACGTGTGGCTGATTAACACTGTCCCATATAAAGGGGCGCATTTTGCAGCTTTTCCCCCGAAATTAGCGGAAACCTGTATCTTGGCGGGCTGTCCCAAAGGTGGGATTGTCATAGACCCGTTTTTCGGAAGCGGAACCACAGGATTTGCAGCAAAAAGCCTTGACCGCCATTATATCGGGATTGAATTAAATGCAGAATATTGCGCCCTTGCGAGGGCGCGGATTGGAGGTGCAGGACTATCAAGCAATTAAAACCACGCGATAAAATCACACAGAAAATGACCCGCGACGGGCTTATCGAGGTAAACGAAACACAGCAGACCGCCGAGCGTATCAGCAGCCGGGAAGCAGACAGCGACTTTTCACAGCCGGACAGTGCCGCAGCGGAACGCGTCATAGAACATCTTGACGCAGCACATACCCGAAAAGCAAACAAAAAGGAAGTCAAAAAAGAGCAGGAAGCTACTGCTTTGCGTACTTCCACTTCCCGCTTACAGTTTACCGAGGAAGAACGGGCAACGCCGGAACTGGAAACTTACATCAAAAAATCGGAAAAAGCCGCTGACCGACTGGACGCAGCAAAGGCAGCTATCCCAAAGCAAAAGAAACTGGTTAAGGAGCGCACCTTTGACGAAGCCGCAGGAAAGGCAAAGACCCGCCTGCACTTTGAGGAACAGGAAAAGCCGATACCCGGCGGCAAAGCCCACAGCAACCCGTTATCCCGCCCCGCGCAGGAAGCGGGTATTTTTGTTCACAACAAAATCCACAGCGTCGAGAAAGACAATTCCGGCGCGGAGGGCGCGCACAAATCGGAGGAACTTGCCGAGCGCGGCGCAAGGTACGGGACAAGGAAATTCAAACAGGGCTACCGCAGCCATAAGCTGAAACCCTACCGGGAAGCAGCAAAGGCAGAAAAGGCAGCGTTCAAGGCAAATGTGAACTTCCAGTATCACAAAGTCTTGCAGGAAAATCCTCAGCTTACAAGCAATCCCTTTTCCCGGTTTATGCAGAAACAAAAAATCAAACGCCAGTATGCAAAAACTGTAAAGAAAGGCGGTGCAGCCACCGCCAAAGCAACCGCCGGAGCGTCACAGACAGCAGCAAAGAAAGCGGCTGCCTTTGTAGGGCGACACCCGGCGGGCGTGATAATCGCTATCGCCGCGCTGCTTCTGTTCATCATGGTATCAGTAGGGCTTTCCTCTTGTGGGGCAATGTTTTCCGGCAGCATGAACAGCGTGTTAGGGACTTCCTACACGTCCGAGGACAGCGACCTTGTGGCAACGGAACAGAGCTATGCTGCAATGGAAAACGAACTGCAAAGTGAGATTGACAATATCGAAACCACCCACAGCGGCTATGATGAATACCGCTATGACCTTGACACTATCGGGCATAACCCACACGAACTTGCGTCTTATCTGACCGCCCTTTTACAGAGCTACACCCCACAGAGCGCACAGGCAGAGCTAAAACGGCTGTTCGGCTTACAGTACACCTTGACGCTGACGGAAGAAATCGAGATACGCACCACCACCGACGAGGAGGGCAACGAGGAAGAATACGAATACCGTATCTTGAACGTGAAGCTGACAAACAAGCCGATTGCTTCCCTTGCGGAAGAACTGCTGAACCCACAGCAGTTTGAAATGTTCAAAGTGTACTTACAGACACAGGGCAACAAACCGTTGATTTTTGGCGGCGGCTCTCCCGACGGCAGCCCCTCCGAGGATTTAAGCGGCGTGGAGTTTGTAAACGGCACACGTCCCGGAAACCCGGAGTTTATGGAGCTTGCAAAACAGCAAGTCGGAAACGTGGGCGGTTATCCCTATTGGAGTTGGTATGGCTTTAACAGCCGCGTGGAATGGTGCGCCTGCTTTGTGTCATGGTGCTACAATCAAGCCGGAAAAAGCGAACCCCGCTTTGCAGGCTGCGAATGGCAGGGCGTTCCTTGGTTCCAGTCAAGGGGACAATGGGGCGCGCGGGGCTATGAGAATATCGCACCGGGCGACGCTATCTTTTTCGATTGGGATTTAGACGGTGTTGCAGACCATGTGGGGCTTGTGCTTGGCAGGGACGGAAGCCGCGTCTATACCGTTGAGGGCAATTCCGGCGACGCCTGCAAGATAAAGAGCTATGACCTTAACTATCAATGTATCAAAGGCTATGGGCTGATGAACTGGTAAAGCAGCCCCAAAAAGAAAGGAGAAATGACCTATGGCAAACAATAAAATCGACCGTATCAATAAGGAAATCGCAAAGACCCGCGAGAAAATCACAGAGTATCAGAACAAGTTAAAAGGACTGGAAGCGCAGAAAACCGAAGCGGAAAACCTTGAAATCGTGCAGCTTGTACGAGCTATGCGTCTGACCCCGCAGGAACTGAACGCTATGCTGTCCGGCAGCGGTATTCCCGGCATGAACGCCGCACACGCTACCGAAGCGGCAGACTACGAAGAACAGGAGGAAAATGCAGATGAAGAATAAACTGAAAAAGACCATGACTGCCCTTTGTGCCGCCCTTATCCTTATGGGCGGTTTTTCTGTCCCTGCCTATGCACAGGGCGCAGCCACAGAGCCGCCCGCAGGGGACGCGACCAACGACAGCAACGTAGTTGTGGAGGAAAAAGAGGAAACGCCGCCCCTTACCCCAAAGGGAAACGCAACACTGGTTGACGATTACGGCGGCAATAAGCAGCTTATCACTGTTACCACCAAAGGCGGCAACTATTTCTATATCCTCATTGACCGCGCCGCCGAGGGCGAACAGACCGTACATTTCCTAAATCAAGTGGACGAAGCCGACCTTATGGCACTGACCGAAAACGGCGAAGCTGCCAAAAAGCCGGAAATCTGTAACTGTACGGAGAAATGCGAAGCCGGAAAGGTAAACACGTCCTGCCCGGTATGTGTTACCAGTATGACAGGCTGCACAGGCAAAGAACCTACCCCAACACCAACCGAGCAGCCGGAAGAACCGAAAGGAAAAGGCGGCAATCCCGGTGTGGTGCTTGCCTTAGTCCTCTTTGCCCTGCTTGGTGGCGGCGCAGCGTTCTACTACTTTAAGTTTCTAAAGCCGAAGCAGAATGTAAAGGGCGATACCGACCTTGAAGATTTTGAATTTGAGGACTACGACGAGGACGAGCCGGAAGCAGATACCGGGGAAACTCCCGAAGATGAAGAAACGGAGGAAGAAACCCTATGACCCTGTTTACCGACAATCCCTTTGAAAAGATGATGATACAGAAACCGAACGGGCGGCGTGATAATGCTCCGCCTGTTCCTTATCCCCCGGCTTGCGCTTCCTGCCCTTACAAGGGACAGTCCCCTTGTGTTGGGTATTGCATTAGAAAGATTGAAGCAAAACGACAGCCGGAACGATAAAAAGATGTACTTTCGATATGGAATATGATATAATTGTTCCAACCATAGGAAATGATAGAGTTAAACAAATTTTTAGAGTAAGCAAAGGAGATAAAAATATGTTACCCCTTTCTGATATTCTTATTCGCTCAATAAGTGGATATGTGTTTATAGTTCCAGTTTTTATATTGTATTTCTTATACCTTAAAAAATCAGGAAGAAAGCAAAGCCTTCTCCATATTACTGCTGTATTTTTATTCTATTATTATCTTTTCGGGATTTTGACCGTAACAGGTATTGGTTATACAAGCACAATATCATTTCGTCCGAGGATTTCTCTGATTCCGTTTCTCGGTATGATAAGTGGACCAATAGATACCATACTGAATGTTGTTTTATTTGTTCCTTTTGGATTTTTTCTGCCGTTGCTGTATAAGAAATATCATCACATAAAGACTGTTGTATTAACTGGTTTTCTGTTCTCTTTATCTGTTGAAATTGTTCAGATGTTTGGTTGGGGTTCAACAGATATAAATGACCTTATTACAAATACAGTTGGAGTCTGTTTAGGATATTTGGTTTATTATTTGCTATCAAAAGTCTTGCCTAATAATTTAAGAAAACAATTTCAATCTGAGAATGTCAATGATATGGTCGAAGTGCCTTTGTTTGCAATTTACACATTTATAATCATGGTTACAGTTCAACCTTGGGTAATCCATAGTTTACTCAATATTGGATAAATTTTAGTTTTGTCAAATCATTTTACTATTTCATATCGCACAATTTTATACAATCACTTGTAGGAGCAATCGAAAAATCGGTTGCTCTTTTCTTTTACCCGAAAGGAGGATTTTTATTTGATTTTAGTTATCGCAGAAAAGCCCAGTGTGGCGCAGACAATCGCTGCCGTACTTGGGGCAAAGGAAAAGAAAGACGGATTTCTCACAGGAAGCGGCTATATCGTTTCTTGGTGTGTGGGACATTTGGTAGGGCTTGCGGAAGCTGCCGCTTACGGGGAGCAGTATAAAAAGTGGAGCTATGACAGCTTACCGATTTTGCCGCAGGAATGGAAATACACCGTTTCCGCTGACAAGGAAAAGCAATTCAAAACCTTAAAGGAGCTTATGCACCGGGCAGACGTTTCCGAAGTCGTCAATGCCTGCGACGCAGGGCGCGAGGGAGAACTCATTTTCCGTTTTGTCTATGAAATGGCAGGCTGCAAGAAACCTATGCGCCGCCTTTGGATTTCTTCTATGGAGGACAGCGCAATCAAAGAGGGCTTTTCCTGTCTGAAGAACGGCAGGGATTATGACCCTCTCTTTGCTTCCGCATTATGCAGGGCAAAAGCAGACTGGCTAATCGGTATCAATGCCACCCGCCTTTTTTCTGTCCTTTACAATCATACCTTGAACGTGGGGCGCGTACAGACCCCGACCTTAAAAATGCTTGTTGACCGGGACGCAGCGATTACCACTTTCAAGAAAGAAAAATACTACCATGTACGCCTTGCATTATCCGGCGCGGAAGCTGCAAGTGAACGAATTTCAAATAAGGCAGAAGCCGACGCATTAAAAACGACTTGCGAAGCGTCGCGGGCAGTATGTACTTCCCTTGTGAAAGAGAAAAAGACCGCAGCTCCGCCGAAGCTCTTTGACCTTACTTCTTTACAGAGGGAAGCAAACCGCCTGTTCGGATATACGGCAAAACAGACCCTTGACCTTGCACAAGCCTTGTATGAAAAGCGTTTGCTTACTTATCCGAGAACAGACAGCGCATTTCTGACCGACGACATGGGCGACACAGCGGCGGGCATTATCAAGCTGCTTTGTGGGAAGTTTTCCTTTATGGCGGGAAAAGACTTCACGCCGGAACTTGGAAAGGTGCTGAACAGTAAAAAGGTATCAGACCACCATGCCATTATCCCAACTATGGAGCTTGCAAAGACCGACCTTGCCGCGCTGCCGGAAAGCGAAAGGAATATCCTTACCCTTTCCGGGGCGCGTCTACTTATGGCGACCGCTGCACCGCATACCTTTGAAGCGGTTACGGCAGTCTTTGAATGTGCCGGACAGTCCTTTACCGCAAGGGGAAAAACGGTGCTGTCCGACGGGTGGAAAGAGATTGACCGAAGATACAGGGCAGCCTTAAAGAACAAGCCCGAAACGGACGACGCAGACAGCGACACAGAAAAGACCCTGCCGCCGTTTACCGAGGGACAAACCTTTGACAATCCGGCTGCAACGGTAACGGAGCATGACACAACACCGCCAAAGCCCCACAACGAAGCGTCGCTCCTTTCTGCTATGGAACGCGCCGGAAGTGAGGACACCGACCCGGACGCAGAACGCAAAGGGCTTGGAACTCCCGCCACCCGCGCCGCTGTCATTGAAAAACTGGTAAAGGGCGGCTTTGTGGAACGAAAAGGCAAGCAGCTACTTCCCACAAAAGACGGTATCAACCTTGTGTGCGTCCTGCCGGACACCTTGACAAGCCCGCAGCTTACCGCAGAATGGGAAAACAATCTGACGCAGATTGCAAAAGGCAAGGCAGACCCCGCCGCATTTATGGAGGGTATCGAGAATATGGCGCGGGAACTGGTAAAGACCTATCCGTTTCTTTCTGATGATAAAGCGCAGATGTTCAAGCCGGAACGGGAAGCGTTGGGAAGCTGCCCCCGCTGCGGTTCTCCTGTCTATGAGGGAAAGAAAAACTACTATTGCAGCAACAAAGAATGTATCTTTACCATGTGGAAAAATGACCGTTTCTTTGAAGAACGAAAAGTAACCTTTACCCCGAAGATTGCCGCTGCACTCTTAAAATCCGGCAAGGTAAATGTGAAAAAGCTCTATTCCCCAAAGACAGGCAAAACCTACAACGGAACTATCGTATTGGCTGATACGGGCGGGAGATATGTCAACTACCGCATTGAACTGCCGAAGAAAAAATAACTGAATAGCAAGCATAGGAAAAGAGTACCCTTTTCCGTAAAATCCCTGCTTTCTCTACCGAGAACGGCGGGGATTTTTGCTTGTTGGGAAGTTTCCCAAACCCTCTGAAACCGAAGAAAGGAGGTTACACATGGCAAGTTTACGGGACACCGTAAAGGACTATCAAGAAGAATTAAGGGACGGTATCGCTTGGGTGGCGTTTTGGAAAACGGGACGCTCTTGGAACGCAGAATATTTCCACCTTGAAATGAGCGATATTCTCTACCCGGAGGACAGAAGCCGCATGGAAGAAATCAAACAGGCTGACCCTGCCGCCGTTGTGGTAAACGGCTATTACTCCGGCTATCTTGGCGAGGATAGGAACCTTGACGAGCTGACCGCCGGGGTGCGCCGCCACTACGAAAACGGATATAGCAATATCGGGGAATTTATCGAAGCCCACGACGACAGGCTGCCGCCGGAGCTTATCGAGGAAGCAAGAGCCGCCGCCCACGCTGCGGGGCTGCCTTTCTCTGAAAAAGCCTACCGGGACGGCGAAGAACCCGACCCCTATCTATTTGACGGGAGCATGAGCATGGAGGACTACGAGCTTATGCACCGCATGATTGAGAAAGAAAGGAGCGAACACATGGAACAACCGATTTTAAGCGGGTATCTTTCTAATCTTGGAAAGTACACCGAGGGCAGACCTGCGGGCGAATGGGTATCATTCCCCACGACTGCCGAGCATTTGAAAGAAGTCTTTGACCGTATCGGCATAGACGGCAAAAACTACGGGGAGCTGCATATCACAGAATACCAGTCCTCTATTGCGGGACTGGCAGGAAAATTGACCGAGCTTGAAAGCCTTGACGAGCTGAACTATTTGAGCGAACTTTTGAAAATGCAGTTTGACGACGACAGGGAAAAATTTGTTGCAGCTATGGCATACGGCGACCATACAAGGGACTTGCAGGACATTATCAACCTTGCACAAAACCTTGATTGTTACTGGCTTTATCCGTCCGTACAGAGTGAGGAAGATTACGGGCATTATCTGATTGAAGAACTGGACGAGTTGGAGCTGCCCGAAGAAGCAAAAAAATATTTCATGTATGAGGAATACGGGCGGGACGCTGCTATCAATGACGGGGGCAGATTTACCGAGCAGGGCTATATCTACAATAACCGTAATACCTTTACAGAATGGTATGACGGGCGCGACGTGCCGGAGGAATACCGGGTAACGCCGCAGCCGCCAGTACAGGAAAAGGAACAGGCAGACCTTGACGCTTCCGCAGCTATACCGACCACCGCCACAGAGCAGCCCCCGGTTCTCCCGATTATCCTATCTTCTGAAAAGCCCGCTGACAAGATGAAAGAGATTACCGACCGACTGGAACAGGGGATTTTAGGACTGTATGAAAGCGACCGTTACGCCGACTATCTGCGTACTATGTCAAAATTCCATGATTACAGCCTTAACAATACAATCCTTATCGCCATGCAGGGCGGCAATCTTGTGAAAGGCTATAAACAATGGGAAAAGGAATTTGACCGCCATGTAAAGCCGGGAGAAAAAGCTATCAAGATACTTGCGCCGTCCCCGTTTACCGTTAAGAAACAGGTGGAAAAAATCGACCCGGACACCCAAAAGCCTGTTTTCGATAAGGACGGGAAACCTGTTACCGAGGAAAAGGAAATCAAGATACCCGCCTTTCGTGTGGTATCTGTCTTTGATATTTCACAGACCGAGGGAAAGGAGCTTCCTGCCCTTACCTATGAGCTGACGGGCAACGTGGAACAATACAAGGATTTTTTCGCTGCCCTTGAAAAGACTTCTCCCTTTGCTATGGGATTTGAAGCACTAAGCGGCGGCGTAAAAGGACGCTGCAATTATGAGGAAAAGCGTATCATCATCAACGAGGGCATGGACGAATTGCAGAATATCAAGACCGCAATCCATGAAATCGCCCACGCCACGCTGCATGATACTGCCCTTGCTATGCCGGAACGCCCCGACCGCCGTACCCGCGAGGTACAGGCGGAAAGCGTCGCCTATGCTGTCTGCCAACATTACGGGCTTGATACGTCGGACTATTCTTTTGGATATATCGCCGGGTGGAGCAGCGGAAAAGAACTTGCAGAACTGAAAGGCTCTCTTGAAACAATCCGCAGCACCGCCGCAAATCTGATTGATACCATAGACGGACATTTTGCAGCAATCCAAAAGGCACAGGATAAGGAACAGACCACCGAACAGGCGCAGCCCGCACAGGAAGCTACCAAACAGCCCGAAGCAGAAGCCGCCACGCCGGAGCTTCCCGAAGAAACAGCCCCGGTACAGGAAAAAGAAACACAGCCGGAACAGGCTGCACCCGCCGCCCCTTATTATCCTATCAATGAAGCTGCCGCCAAACGTGCAAAGGATATGAACAGCTTTTCCGATTATAAGCAAGGCAGCGCGACGGCTGAATACAGGCATTATGTAGATGAAGCCGTACAAATCGCAGAAAGGCAAAAACAGCGGGTAGACCCGATGTACCATGAGAAAATCGACAGCCTGCTTGACACCTATGCCCGGAAACTGGCGGCGAACATGAATAAAGGCTATGAGATTGACGCGCGTGTTCCCTCTATCCTGATTGCGGGCGGCTCTAACTTCCCCACAAGGAAGAAAGAAAAGCAGAACGCAGCCCGCGACAGCAATTACCGGGAATGGCAGGACATACAAGGGCTTCTTGATAAAATCCGCAGTACCGGCATGGGCGGTATCAGCGCAGACGACCCGCAGGCAGTACAGAAGTTAGAAAAGAAACTGGAAAGCCTTGAAAAATCACAGGAAACCATGAAAGCCGTAAACGCCTATTACCGTAAGCATAAGACCCTTGACGGCTGCCCGCATTTACCGCCGGAGGAACTGGAAAAACTGAAAGCAGACATGGCGAGCAGTTGGCATTTGGAGGACAAGCCATTTGCGACTTGGGCGTTATCCAACAACAGTGCAGAAATCCGGCGCGTGAAAGACCGTATCAAATCTCTTTCACAGCAAAAAGAAATCGGTTTTGTGGGTTGGAAATTTGACGGCGGCAAGGTGGAAGCAAACACCGAAGCGAACCGACTGCAAATCTTCTTTGAGGATAAGCCGGACGAAGCCACGCGGGAAGCCCTAAAAAGTAATGGCTTCCGTTGGTCGCCCAAAGCAGGGGCATGGCAGCGGCAGCTTACCAGTAACGCCTATTATGCGGCTGATTATGTCAAGGCGATTGTACCCCTTACGGGGGAAAAGCCTACCGAGTTACAACGGGCGCATATCCGGGCGCAAAAGGTAGATGCACAGGAGCAGCCGGAACAGGAAGCCCCACAGGACAAAGACACCTTTTCCATTTATCAGATAAAAGGCGGGGACGAAACAAGAGATTTGCGCTTTGAACCTTACGACCGTCTGACTGCCACAGGACACCGGGTAGACGCGAAAAACTATACACTTGTCTATTCCGCAGAGCTTACGCCGGGGACTTCCCTTGAAGATATTTACACCCGCTTTAATATCGACCACCCGAAAGATTTTAAGGGACACAGCCTTTCCGTTTCCGACGTGGTGGTGCTTCATCAGAACGGGCAGGACACCGCCCACTATGTAGACAGCTTCGGTTATAAGGAAGTGCCGGAGTTTTTCAAGGAGCAGGAAAATGCCCTCATTCCCGCCGACTTGGAAACGGGCGAAACAATCAAAACACCGAGAGGGACTTTCTATGTAACCGCCATGAGCCGCGAGCAAATGGAAGCTGCCGGATATGGATTGCACCACCAGTCCGACGACGGAAAATATCTGATTATGGGGAACGGCACTAGGGCTTTTGCTGTTCCCGTTCAGCCAGAGAACTATCTGAAAGCTGCCGAGCAGACCACAGAGCAAAACTACAACATGATTGACGGGCAGATAAACAACACCCCGACTACCGCAGAACTGGAAGCAAAGGTAAAGGCAGGAGAAACCATTTCCCTTGTTGACCTTGCGGAAGCTGTCAAGGCTGACAAGGAACGCGGCAAGGCAGCAAAAACGGAAAAGAAGCCCTCTATCCGGGCGCAGCTTAGAGCAGACAAAGAAAAAACCGCACAGAAAAAAGCGGCAAAATCAAAAAATCACGAATTGGAGGTATGAGCATGATTAGACTGACCGTTGAAGAAACAAACCTGTTGAGCATTTACAATGAGGGCGGTAAGCGCGGGCTTATGGAGAACATCAACGCTGCGCTGCCGTTTATGGACGAGGATATGCGGGAACTGGCGAAGCGCACCCTTGCGAAAATTGCACCTCTGACAGAAAATGAGTATACGGAGCTTGCCATTTTCGCCGCTGATGAGGTATGACCGGGCTAAAGCGGCTTACGCCGCCCCAAAGCCGGAAAGTCAACAGCCTTGTAAAAAAGGAGTGCTGCAACTGCGATAACGGACACTGTATTTTACTGGACGACGGGGAGGAATGTGTCTGCCCGCAGCTTATTTCCTATTCTCTTCTATGCAAATGGTTTCAGACCGCCGTACTTCCCTTTGATAAGCTGCTGTATGCAGAGCTTTTCAAGACCGAGGATAAAAAGCGTTGTACCGAGTGCGGAGCTTCTTTTGCGTCCACCTCTAACAGCGTCAAATACTGCCCGGACTGCCGGAAGCGTATTACCCGCAGACAGGCAGCGGAGCGCATGAGGAAACGACGCGCCCTTGTTACGCAGTAGGGGCAAAAAAAGCCTTGATTTACAGGGCTTTCCGGGTGTGAAAATGACGCGGCAAGGGTTTTATACCTTTTCCCTCAAAAATGGCGTTCTACTGCGTAACATTTTATCGCTGTACCCATAAGAAAGCCGGGGCGCGGATAGTCTTTACCGACTGTCTGCGTCCCGGCTTTTAAAACTTCAAAACCACTTTGTTTTTTCATCTCTGAATTGTGGCATATCATTTTGGGCGTATGGATTATAGGTATTGAGATTACAACCAAATTCTTTCAACTCCATTATTTTGTTATTTTCCGTCCATACTATTAAAGAAATTCCGTCAAATTCTTCAATATTACCATTATTCATTTTGTTTTTGAAATACCATTCTACAATAGTTTGATTTTCCTTATGAAAAAATTGTTTAATATCCCACACTAAGACTTTTCCACGAGTATTCCATTCATCAAACCAATGTTTTACTGTTTTTCGACTTTCATACTTAGGACTCCAACTTTCAGTGTAAATCACATCTTCTGTAAAAATACTATCAATCCCTAAATCTTGTTGTTTTAGCCACATATCAAACCATAAATGAATAATTCTTTCTCTTTCATTCATAACTTTTAAATCCTTTCTCTATATTGATTTGAGGGGTTGCACTCTTATCTGCGGTAAGTAAACGGTATATCGTAAGGGGGATATACCACGTAGCAACGACAAGCCGCCATATTAAAATGCCCCCGCCGATAATGCCGTCCAAAATGAAGTTAATGGCAACGATACCCACCGTTCCAGCTATGTCATATCCATGCGGTACAAGCCATACGAACATACGGCGAATGCCAAAGGGGATACCGCAGCACAGCCATACATAAAAGTAATTGGTCTACCCGTCCTCTGTAAAGATGTTCTTGAACATGAAGAATAAAAACAATGCAATAACGGCGGGCAAAACGTTTCTCTTGAAAAAGTCTTTCCAAATTTCTCCGCGTGTCATGGTATCACTCCTTTTCCATTGGAAATTGTGGGATAGCTTCTAACAGTTTCATTATGAGTGTTTGCCGTAAATCTTCGTCGATTTCCTCTTTGATAGTCCCGTCCGGCTGACACTTTTTTACCATTGCAAGGCGGTTGATTTCGTCGCCGTAACAATCAAGCACCTTTTCCAACGCCCATTTTTCGCCCACAACGGCAGCGCATATCGTTTCATAGTCCGGCATTTCCTGTTCCATTTTCTGACACTTCCTTTGCTGAAAATGTATCACTTTAGTATGTGGCTACTGTCTTTGATAGGAACTATTATATCACACAAGTATGAACAAAACTACTCCCCGCGTTCTTTCCCTTTTTCCCGTTCCGGCTCTCTTGGCTGCCGTAAAATGCTGTCTATGTTCTGTTTGATAACGTCGTACTCTTTGACCTGTTTTTTCAGTTTGCCATAGTCCGCGTAAAGGGCTTCTTTCTGTTCCCGGAGCTTTTCATAGTCTACTTGTAGCGCGGCGACATTCGGGAGCTTGGAAACGCCCGCCGTTTTTAGTGCCTTTGCCGCTGCTTCATGGAGTATCAGACTGCTTTCCTGCTTTGCCCGGTATGCGTCCTTATCCTTTGCCCTGCGGTATGCTTCATAGACAGGTTTTGTCTTTTGGTAGGTGGTAACGTGCTTCATCAGCACCGCCATGTTTGCAAGACGTTTCTCCACGCTCTTTAATGCGTCTGCTGTCTTTTCATTTTCCGCATTTACTTCCTCAATCCGGCTGACTAAATCTGCGTACTGCTCAATCTTATGTTCTGTCAAGAAATTCATAGTCTTTGCAGCCAGTTTCAGATTATGGATTTTCGCCCACTGTTCATAGCCCCGGCTCTGCGCTGCCTTGATACTGTTTTCAATGTCAATAAGCAGCGATACGCCGCGCTGCTCTTTGGGAGCTTTCGCCGCCTTTGTGCGCTTGCCCTCTATCCGTTCTTTGATTGCTTCCTCTGTATAATCTGCACCGAGGGTTTTTAAGCGGGTAAACCGTTCCTGTCCCGGAGCGCGGCAGGAGATATATTTTCCCGGCTTTATCTCATAGCCCGCTGCCTGTAACCGCTGCAACAATTCTTCAAAACTTGCCACTTGGGGGATAAGCGTATCAACGGTAATTTTCAGCTTGCCTTTCCAACTTGCACCGACCTTTTCCGCTTGATATTCTGCATAGCTTTTTCCCTTGCTGCCCTTACCCGGAACGACAACGGACAGCCCGTTTTCCCGGCACAGCTTATCGCTCATGTTCCGTATGCCATAGTAGCTGCGTTTATTGGAATTGTATTTGTGGTAGTCAACAAAATTGACCGCACAAAAAATGATATGGTTATGGATATGCCCTTTGTCTATGTGGGTAGTTAAGACGTATTCATGCTGTCCCTTTGTTACCGCGTCGGCAAGCTGTTTCCCGATTTCGTGGGCTTTCTCATAATCCACTTCCCCCGGCTCAAAGGACTGTATCAAATGGTGGGCGAGATTGTTCCCTTTCTCTATGGCTTGTGCAAGCGTAAATCCAAACTCAATATCTGCCGTTTCATAGCTGCACCCAAAGGAGGACACAAGCGTTTTCCCGTCTGTTTTATCCGGGTTTTGGATATAGTCAAGGGCTTTGCTCAACGTGCTTTTAATAGGCTTAATCTTTGTAACCGCCATATCTCCGCAAGCACCCCCTTTATTTCCTCTATGTCCTCTTGGTAGACGCTGCCTGTCGCGTTGACACGCTTTGCAATCTGATTGATATTGACCCCGATTTTCTGTATCTCCGCTGTCATGGCTTTTATGTCGCTATGGTCTGTCTGAATGATATACCCGTCAATGGCAATCTTGCGAAGATACGCCGCCATGTTCCGGGTGGGGACGAGCTTCATTTTCTGCTCAATCAATGCCCGTTCTTCCTCTGTTACATAGAATTTGATTTGTACTTTTCTTTTGCGTCCATTCATGCAATCACTCCTTTCCGTTCCGAGGGTTTGGGACACTTCCCAACAAGCAATTTTCAACCGACGCACCGCAGGACGGGAGGGAGAAAATACGGAAAAGGGTACTCTTTTCCTATGCTTGCTACGAAAGTTTTTTCCTCACTGGTTACTACAACGCAATGCTCTATATGCCAAAAAAGAGCAAAAGAAAAACGCTGCAATCTGTAAAGATTACAACGCTTCCTAAATCATATTCAATTTGCCGGACACATTTATTTGTCCTCTTTTTCGACTTCTGAAATTTCTTTTGCAGTTGCCGTTACAATCCGTATGCCATTATCGCTCATATCATCAAGGAGAGCGTCGAGCTGCCGCCGCTTTGTATCTTTTTGGGTGGGCGTATCTAAAAGAAACTGGTCTACGGATATATTGTAACGAAGCATAAGCTCAAAAAAGATTTGCAGACTGGGGTGCTGTCCTTTGTTTTCGATATTTGCAAGATAGCGAGGAGAAATATACATTTCATCACTTACCTGTTTGCGGCTTTCTTTGCGCCCCGTCCGCGCAGCTTTTATAGCTTCTCCAAATGCCTTGAAGTCATATTTTTCTACCGGTCTTTTTGCCATATTTATTCACCCAGTTACATTTTACTGTTCCCCTTTCTCTTTGGATATGTCTATACAGTTCCACTAAATAGCCATAATAATTCATATTTATATACTTGCTATTGTTCGTGTGTCCGACTATAATTATTATGATAAGATTTTCAGAAAGGACGGGTGTTGTTATGGAATATATGTCTTGCCCCGAAGCAGCAAAGAAGTGGGGAATTTCTGAAAGGCGGGTACAGATACTTTGCAGGGAGAAACGCATACAGGGTGTTTCAAAACTTGGGTATATGTGGTTGATACCAAAAGACGCGGAAAAACCGATTGACGGTAGAACCAAACAAGGAAAGGAGCTATACCATGAATAAAGTTTTGATTATAGATGATGATAAGGAACTTTGTGCGCTGATTAAACGCAGCGTGCTATCAGAAGATATAGAAGCTGATTTTTGTAATACGGGAAAAGAGGGATTACAAAAATTAAAAGAGAGAGAATATCAACTTGTGATACTGGACGTTATGATGCCTGGTATGGACGGATTTGAAACATTGGAAGAAATTAGAAAAGAAAGCAGCCTGCCGATTTTGATGTTTACATCAAAAAATGACAGTGCTTCTAAAGTACGCGGTTTAAGGGCAGGAGCTGATGATTATTTGACAAAACCTTTTGACATGGACGAACTGATAGCCCGTATCGTTTCCCTTATACGCCGTTATACCCGTTTCAATCAACAGGACGGAATATCACAGCAACTTGAATTTGACGGGTTGAAAATTGATATTGAAAATCGTTCTGTTACTACGGAAAATGGAACTTTTGAATTGCCTCCAAAAGAATTTGACTTACTCTTATACTGCGCGAAAAATCAAGGGAAAATTCTGACAAAGCAACAGATTTATGAAGAAGTGTGGAGAGAGGAATATTTCTATGATGACAGCAACATTATGGCGATTATCAGCCGACTTCGCAAGAAATTAGAGGTAAATCCCGGAAGTCCAAAATATATTCAAACGATTAAAGGTATCGGTTATCGTTTTAACAAGGAGGTTTGATTTTCTATGGAAGCAGTCATTTTTCTATCCATAATAATTGCACTTTTCTCTATTCTTGTTTCCTGCTTTGCTATTCGACGTGTTAAAAAACAGATAGCCGAGATAACAGACGCATTGATTGATGTAAAAAACGGAAATGGAAACAGACGTATTTTATCTGCAACAAATGAACTGGTAGCCCCTCTTGCCTATGAAATAAATGAGATTGTTGTGTCTTATGAGAGCAGGCTTTCTACTGTCCGGCAGACAGAAGAAACAAACCGACAGCTTATGACAAGTCTTTCCCATGATGTTCGGACACCGCTTACAACGCTTATTGGGTATCTTGACGCTGCACATAAAGGAATTGTTACAGGAAAAGACAGGGACGACTATATCGAAACAGCCCGCCGCAAAGCTCACGATTTGAAAGAATATATTGATGTTCTTTTTGACTGGTTCAAATTAAATTCTAATGAGTTTGCTATGGATATAAATATTGTTGAAGCTGCGGAGCTGACACGAAATATCTTGATTGACTGGATACCCATATTTGAAGATAAGCAGATAGATTACAATATTGATATTCCCGAACAGCCTTTCCGGGTAAAACTTGATACGGACGGCTATATGCGGATATTGAACAATCTTATTCAGAATGTAATTTCTCACAGTCATGCGGATAAAATAGAAATAATCCTATCAAAGCAGGAAAAAAATATGCAAATCCGATTAGCAGATAATGGAATAGGGATTGAAAAAGAAGATTTGAAGCATATTTTTGAACGGCTCTATAAATGCGATAAGGGACGGTCTGAAAAAGGCAGCGGTCTTGGGCTTTCTATCGCACACCAACTTGTAGAAAAAATGAACGGCACAATAACAGCAAATAGCACACAGGGAACAGGAACGGAATTTACTTTGCTTTTTCCCTTAGCAAATTAAGGTTCTCCCGTTCTTTTGACGGGAGCCTTAATTATTTTTGGGACAATATTTCAAATTGCAAGGTTAATGCAAGGTTGCGGCAAGGTTAATGCAAGGTTGGTATGATAGAATAGTTTACAGAACAGGAGGTTTGAATATGGACAAAAATTATATCATTGAAACAAAAAATCTTACCAAACAGTACGGCTCACAAAAGAGTGTCGCTGACTTAAATATTCATGTGCAGAAAGGGAGAATTTACGGACTGCTTGGAAGAAACGGAGCCGGAAAAACGACCACTATGAAAATGCTACTTGGATTGACAAAGCCAACTTCCGGCGAAGTTAAAATATGGGGAAAGTCTTTGCAGGGGAATGAAAAGAAATTGTTGCCCCGTATCGGTAGTCTGATTGAGTCACCCGGTTTTTACCCTAATTTGACTGCTACGGAAAACTTACAAATTTTTGCTACCTTACGGGGCATACCCAACCGTCATTCAATTAAAAACACATTGGATTTGGTAGGATTGCCTTATAAAGACAAAAAACTGTTTTCCCAGTATTCTCTTGGTATGAAACAACGGCTTGCGATTGCACTTGCAGTTATGCACGACCCTGAACTTCTGATTTTAGATGAACCTATCAATGGGCTTGACCCGATTGGAATTGCAGAAGTACGTTCTTTTATTCGCGAGCTTTGCGATACAAAGGGAAAAACAATTTTAATTTCCAGTCATATCCTTTCGGAGATTTCTTTGCTAGCAGATGATATTGGAATTATCGACCATGGCGCACTATTGGAAGAAGAAAGTCTTGCGGAACTGGAACAAAAAAGCAGCAAACATATCCGATTTACTCTTTCTGATACCGCACAGGCAGCAAGAATTTTAGAGCGTACTTTCCATGAGAGTCATTTCTCTATACAGGACGACCACAATTTACGCTTGCATAATCTTGATTTGTCCGTAGGAAAAATCGTGACTGCTTTTGTAGAAAATGGATTGGAGGTATCAGAAGCCCATACTTGTGAAGAAAGTCTTGAAGATTACTTCAAGCGTGTGACAGGAGGCGAAGGAATTGCTTAAACTGATTAAGTGCGAATTTTGGAAATTAAAGCGAAAAAGACTGTTGTATGCACTGATGTCATTGTCGTTATTTTTTCCGTTGATTTTGGCATATATGGCAAAGGCGGGAACTGGTGCAGATACAACAGAACACTATCTTCAAACCCGATTTGATTATGTCTATACAATGATGTTGGGATATGGTTTAGTTTTTTTGCTTCCATGTCTAATTGGTATCATTGCCGCTATTTTGTTTTTTATAGAAAGAGATTGTGATACTTCCAAAAACCTTAGAACAATTCCAGTTACAAATACACAACTCATTATGGCAAAAATTTCTATGCTCTTTATTTTCAGCGTTGCATTTTGTCTGATAAGCACATTGTCTGTTGCGTTGTTTTGTAAATTGTTTCATGTAGGAATGGTTTACGGTATGACTTATAAGATATTTATGAGCCTTATTTTTGGAGTTCTTATCGTAGCAGCTTCTTTACCGATTGTATTTTTAATTATTTACTTTAACAAAAGTTTTTTACTTTCTATCCTGCTTGCTTTTTTTTATTCCATTTTTAACTGGGGCATACTGGGAACGATTGGGACATCTATAAGTGCTGCCAAAATTGCTTTCTTAAATTCTTTTCCGGTTATATGTGTTATGAACTGGACAAGCGGCTTAATGATGGATAATTTGCAAAAAGATAATCTTTTGCCGGAAGCCTATGCGATTGTACCAACTACTTTCCATACAATTTTTATTATGGCAATTACAGTTGTACTTTCTTTGTGGCTGATAATTCGCTTTTATAAAAAATGGACGAGGTAAAAGATATGAGAAATATAATAAAAACTGAATTTTTAAAATTAAAACGATATTCTGTAATAAAAGCCGGAATTATTATGACAACACTTTCTCCGTTGCTGTCACTGTTTTATTCCACAGCCAACGGTGGACCGACATGGACGTTTGACTATTTTATGCAACAGGTTATGATTAGTAATTGTACCTTATTTTTTCCGATTATTATTGCACTGATTGCAGGTTATATCATAACAAGGGAATATACAGACGATACTATGAAGAATATATTAACAATTCCTATTCCATATAAACAGTTACTTTCTGGAAAATTACTTATTCTATTGCTGTTGACAATCAGCTTTAGTCTTATAGGTTGTGTGATAGCATTAGTAATCAATATTATTGTCGGATTTCCGGGAGTTCATTTTGGCAATCTACTCAATATGTTTATTCGTGTTACTGGGGCGAATATAGGAATTTATATTTCAGTCTTGCCGATTATTCTGATATTCTGTTGTTCGGCAAATAATTTTTTGGGTGGAGTTGCACTAGCTTTTGTGTATGGATATTTTGGAACTTTTGAAGGAACACTGTTAAATTATTATCCGATTAAAGCAAGCATGATTTTAGTAGACCCTACTTGTGGTGCGGAATATGGTTATACTTATCACATTTTCCCCGCTTTCATTACAATAGTTTTGACTTTCTTGATTTCTATGATTATTCTTGCAAATAAAAAGAAAGAACCCGGTACATTGACTGTTGGTAAGAAGAAAAAAGCAGTTAGAAAAAAAGGTTGGTAAATACCAAAAAGATTGAACCGAAAATATGTATCATCTATTTAATAATTATGGAGGTAAAGATATGATGTATAGGACAGAATTATTAGAAGAAATTACTATTGAAAATGCGACAGTGAAAATCAATGCCAAAATAGAGGAAATGGAAAAGGAAAGCTATCGCCTTGTCACAATGTCATTTTGGGGAACCGAAAGGGCTGTATTGGTTTTCAAAAAAGGATTAAAGGGCAGTTTGCTTTAATATGTAGCTATCTAAATAGAAAATTACTCATTCTAAATTAACATCGGAGGTATAACTTATGGAAAAGGAAACAACAGGAACTGTAATTTCAGTTACAAAACAATGGTGGTTAAAAGTAAATCGTAAACCTGTCCGTACCCATGCTATGGATGGTGCAGCTTTTCCACATATTATCAAGGTCAAATACACGATAGGCGTCAAAGATTACACCTGCCAAAAATGGATTGGCGCAGGAAACAAAATTCCTGACAAGGGAACAACGATTAAAGTTATCTATTGTGAAGATAAACCATCAAAAGCAAGAATTGAACTCTGATTCAAATAGCTTGATATGGTAGGTTTTATTCGGTGTGGAGTAACAAGTTTTGGTAATTTGGATTCCTCACTACTGAAAAAATAGTGTCTTTTATGCACACTTCCTAATTCTACGCTACGACAGCAAAAGAAAAAAAGCCGTCGTAGCGCAGACATATTTTCACGCGCATTTGAAGCGGTGGCTTTAATTTTTAGAGCCGCCGCTTCTTTTTGTCTACTGCTAACATAAATTAGCGGCATTTAGGAGGGCTGCCGCTATGGGGATTTCTTTGTTGCTATACAGCATACATAGGTTACATTCATTAAAAAAAGTATAGCTCCCCCACCGGACAAGTCCGACTATACAGATGAACTATCAAATCAATTAAATACTGCTGTTATTTCCTATGCGTCGGTCTGCGCCTTGCAGATGGGCGCATTTTGCATTTTACAGAAGATTTTTCAAAGAAATTTTCGCTTTCGTCCGGCGTTTAAAAAAGTCGTCTGTATTATCCCGCGAAAAGGGGAGGTACTACCGCCTTTCGGCAGAAAGGAGGTGATTACATGGAACCTAATCGCAGAGAATTTCAGAAGCAATGTGTCTTTCAAAGTTTCTGTAAACGGGTGCTACACAACGAAGCCTGTAACGCCCATGATGAAATCCGGCGACGCAGGAAACGGGAAGTTTCTTTTTGTGACCTTGCCTTGCATGAGGAACGGCAGCTTTACACTACGGATAAATATTTTCAAGCTGAAACAGCCGAGCCGACTTATCAAATGGCAGGAAAAGAAATAACCCCGAAGTTATTGCTTGAAGCAATACGCACCCTGCCGGAAGAAAAGAGAACTGCTATACTTCTGTACTATTTCGAGGGCATGACTGACGTGGAAATCGGAAAAATGTTCAATACGTCGCGCAGCACGATACAGTACAGACGGACAAGCTCTTTTGAACTGTTAAAGAAATATTTGGAGGAACACGCTGATGAATGGAACGAATGGTAATCAAAACGACTACCCGGAAAATGCCCTTGTTCCCTATCCCGTTATTTTGGCGGCGAGCAAAGGCGACCCGGACGCTATGAAAATGGTCTTGCAGCATTTCAGCGGCTACATAGCAAGTCTTTCCATGCGGAAGCTCTACGACGAGCGCGGCAATGTCTATTATGGCGTTGACGAGGATATTCGGGAACGGCTGCAAGCAAGACTGATGAGGGCTATCCTCACTTTTCGGGCTGAATAACCTACGCGATATTGGAACGCTTCTTTCCCCTTTTCCGTTCCATACCGCAAGACAGCCCCCTGCTCTTTGATAAAGAAAGCGGCGCAATAGAACGGCGACGCAGCATAAGGCAAATCGGATACGTTCCTTTTGTGCCGAGCCATGCGGCGGGTACGCCATGACCTTTCTCTTAACAGAAAAGCGAGCGAGAAATACCACACCGTAAAGCAGGGATAGCAGCCTGCGGGCGATAACGCACAGAATACATAATGATACTTCCTTACAGCCATAGTCCGAGCGTTAGAAGCGTCGCAGGCAATGGGTAGGGCTTCGGCAGACCGCCGGAGGGGTGCAAGTCCCATGAGGTTACGCTAATAGCCGTCCGATTAAAGCCTATGTTACAGATTGATTTTTGACCCATTAAGAAAGGGGGACGACAAATTGAACAATAACGACGTGCCGATTTGGGAAAAGTACACTCTTACCATAGAAGAAGCAGCAAAATATTTCCGTATCGGAGAAAGCAAGCTGCGGAAACTGGCAGAAGAAAATCCCGTCCCGGACTGGGTAATGATGAACGGAAACCGTATTCAGATTAAGCGTAAGCAGTTTGAAAAAATGATTGATACGGTGGACGCAATCTAATAGTGAAATCGAGCCTTGAATGTGGTACAATGTAGTCAAGCATATCAAGGCTCTTTCCATTATGGAAAGGAGCATAACGATGTCGGAAAAAAGACGGGATAATAAAAATCGTATTCTCCGCACCGGAGAGAGCCAGAGAAAAGACGGGAGATATGCCTACAAATATATAGATACCTTTGGGAAACCGCAGTTTGTTTATTCTTGGAAGTTAGTGCCTACGGACAAAACCCCGGCAGGAAAGCGCGACGATATAGCGTTGAGGGAAAAAGAGAAAGAAATCCAAAAAGACCTTGACGACGGTATCGACCATATCGGAAAGAAAATGACGGTCTGCCAACTCTACGCAAAGCAGATACGCCACCGGGCAAATGTGCGGCATGGTACAAAGCAGGGGCGAAAACAGCTCATGCGGATTTTGCAGGAGGATAAACTTGGAGCCTGCCGGATTGAAAATGTGAAGCTCTCCGACGCAAAGGAATGGGCGTTACGCATGAAAGAAAAAGGTTACGGCTTCAAGACTATCAACAACCACAAGCGTTCCTTAAAGGCTGCCTTTTACACAGCCATACAGGACGATTGTATTCGTAAAAATCCATTTGACTTCCAGTTGAACACAGTCCTTGAAGATGATACGGAACCAAAGGAACCTCTATCCCCTACGCAGGAAGCGGCTTTTCTGTCCTTTGTACAGCATGATAAAGTCTATCAGAAATACTACGACGAGATTATCATACTGTTAGGGACAGGGCTTCGCATTTCGGAACTCTGCGGACTGACGGAAGCTGACATTGACTTAGACAAACAGCTTATCAATGTAGACCACCAACTTTTGAAGATTGCAGATGTGGGCTACTATGTGGAAACGCCTAAGACGAAAAGCGGCAACCGGGTTATTCCTATGAGTGAAAAAGTGTTGGAAGCATTTCAACGGGTGCTAAATAAACGGAAATATGTACAGCCTGTTATTTTAGAGGGCTACACAAAGTTTCTGTTCCTTAACCGGAACGGCTTGCCAAAAGTGGCAGTCAACTATGAAAGTATGTTCCGGGGGCTTGTAAGGAAATACAACAAAACGCAAAAGGTCGCATTGCCAAAGGTAATGACACCGCACACCTTACGCCACACATTCTGCACCACGTTAGCAAATGCGGGAATGAACCCTAAAGCATTGCAATACATCATGGGACATTCCAACATCAATATGACGCTGAACTATTACGCACACACAACTTCCGAAACGTCAATAACCGAAATGAAGCGGCTGATTGCATAGTAGTAAATGGAGAATTTACTACTCCACATACTACTTTTGAACACAAAAACATACGGGGATATAAGAAGATTTGAGAGTATCTTCCACAATGAAAAATGCCGGAAAAGCCTGTAACAATAGGCTATACCGGCATATAAGAACTTTTGAAAAGATAGTCAAAAATTACTTTGTGATTTGAATAAAAAACAGCATAGATTTTTCAGTATCTTTTTATAACTATCACGTTATAACTATCACGAACCGTCAATATATCCCTGTTTATAAGGGTTTGACGGTTTTTTTCTTGTCGCAGGTCTACCGCAGAACTGCACGTAATCCCTTATATATTCACTCGAAAACGTTGTACAAATCGTTGTAAATCATGCTACAAGGCTTCTCAATTCTCTGTTTGCTCCTGCCTCTGACGCATGGGCGTACAAGTCCAGCGTTATCGTTATGCTTGCGTGTCCCATGATATACTGTAAATTCTTCGGGTTCATGTTCTTCTGTGCAAGCTGTGTGCAGTAAAAGGCTGTGTGCATTAGCAGTAGTCCAGATAATGCAGGAGCGTATGCTTCATTTCCTTGCTGGCTCTGGTTTTCCCGTTCTCAATCTCATTTAGGTTCTGTCTGCTGATATGCAGTTCCTTTGCCAGTCTGCTTTGGGAATAACCGCAGGCGTTCCGTTTGGTTTTCAATACTTCGATAAAATCCATGTCATTCATGTTCATTCCTCCAATCAAAAAAGGCATACGCCCATAGGAGCATACACCATGTAGTTTGTACTTCTGATATGCTGTTTTCGACCTGTCGGGTAGAAAAAGCAATGTCGCAAGTACAGTAAGTTCTTATAACTTCGTACATCGTTTCATATCGGGATTTTTGTAATTGTTTTGTGCCTTGTTTCTTGTAATAGTACCCCCCCCCTGTTAGATAACGGGTGCTTTGAACGGTTCGCTACGCTCGCCAAACCGCCGAAGCGAACCAGGCCCTTGCAAGCATGGCGGAAAAATCTTTGGGAGATTTTCCCGCCACCGTGGCTGGATCACTCCGTCGGTTGTCGTTTGCGTCCTTGAAAGCACGTTTCTAAAGCAGGGCAGAAGAAAAGGACAGAAACCTTTGTCCCTGTCCTTTCCATGCTCTATTCATTTTGTTGAAACTAAAAATTTCACTTATACTCTTGTTCCCAATCATTTTCTTGAAGCAAAGAATAAAGTAACGTTGAATAATCAGTAAGAGTATTTTTAGCACGTTCGCCATACTCGTTTTCTATAAAATCTAAATCGTCTTTATCTGTGTGCATTATTAAACCATGTTTTTCCGTTTCAATAGGAGAACCGTTTTCCCAATTATTCGCTTCAAAATAAATGTACGGAATACCTATATCATTGAAAGGGGCATGGTCGCTTCTTTTTTGCCCTGTCGGGTATGGATAATCGATATTCCCCTCTGGCGGTAATTGTATTGCCAATCCAAGCTTTTTTGCAATGTCATACGCTTTAACTACTGCTTCAGCTCTATCTACTTTTCCATGCTCATTTACATTTCCACCATACAGGTAATGATAATCTCCTGCAAGAACACTGTCAATATTTATCATCAATACAATATCTTCTCTTTCCTTTTCGGAAAGAGTTTCAACATATTCTCTTGAACCACACATTCCGTTTTCTTCCGAACCAAAAAATATATAACAAATAGTATAGTGCGTCTGAGTATCAGCCATTCGCAAGGCATTTTCCAATGCAACAGCTATACCAGAACCATTGTCATCTACACCATGCGTTCCAGCACTGTCATAATGTGCTCCAACAACAATCGTCTTTTCACTTTCCCCCTTTTTTACTACTTTAATATTTTGGCTTGAATTGCTTTGCTTGCCACCCTCGAACTTGTTTTTTATCGACTCATCCATCATAGGAACGGCTTCCGTTATATTGAAAGATTGTATCGATATATCTTTTTCAGAATATCCGCCATTCAGTAGGGCAGAAAGGATAAACACAGCCATTTCTTTTTCTTTTTCCGTACCAGCGATACGTCCCGGATAATTGTCTTGAATATAATGCAAAAAATTGTATGCGAGTATTCCATAATCCTCTTTTGTTGGATTGATTGATACCTCATGAGGAATAGAAAAATTTTTCGCTTTTTTTATCATTTCTTTACTGTCATTATTACTACAGCCAGATAACATCGCTCCTAAAATAATAATAGCCAAAATACAAGAAAAGATTTTTTTCATAACCTAATTGCTCCTTAATTTACAAAAAATATCTACGTTGTAATCCTCTTTTTTATTTCATTCAACACTTTGATTTGCTGGTTTTTTTAATGTAATGGCATATACAGTATTTATTTGTAAAGGGTCACTTTCTGCTATTTCTCCATTATAGTATATGACAACTTCATCGTCAACAGAAACGTCTGTATAACTGTCTTTGTTTTCTGCATCTAATGAAACTTAACAATTTTCCTCATTTGGATAATCTTCTGTATTGATATAGACGGTAATAAGGTTATCATGCATTTCTTCCACAATTCCGATAATACTTGGCTCATTTTCTATAATATAGTCCATAGTTCGATTATTACAGCCTACCAATCCCAATATACAAACTAACGCTAAAATAGATACTATCCAGCTTTTCATATTCATACCTCATAATTCTCTGTTATCTTTGTGCAAATTATATCATGTTTATCTTGGCATTGTCACTTCTTTTCTGCTTTTGAAAAATTACTTATCAGTCTATGAAAAGAGGAAATGCAGTTTGCCATTTGGGAAGCAATGAAAAGTGCTGAACCGGAAGCAATCACTTTTTGGAAAGCAGTTGCACCGGACGGAAAAGAACCGCCGATAGAAAAGGTCATAGCAATGATTGCATTGAATGTTAATAATAGAATGTATAATTGAGGTGTTTCGGCATCTCTTTTCTATTATTCTTTAAAAGAGTTGTATTAGGTGTTTGTAAAAAGTGACACCTTATCGGATAGGAGTTGCGAATGAATCCATATATCTTGAAAAAATAGATTATTCATAGTATAATGTCAAACGAGTAACTGTAACCAAAAGGAACGGAGAATACGAAGGAGCGTTACAGATGAGAATAAGCTACAACAAACTTCAAAAACTTATGATTGATAATCAAATGAAAAGACAAGATTTAATGCGTGCTGCGGAGATTTCATCGTCTGTTGCAACAAAATTAAATAAGAATGAAACAGTATCCCTTGATGTGCTTATGAGAATTTGCAAAGTATTTCATTGTGATATTGGCGATGTATGTGAAGTCATATTAGACGAATGATATGAGGAGGTCTGAAGATGGCGGCAAGTGGTAAGAAAAATATGTTTAACGAAGCTACCCGTGTTCAAATGCCAGCAATGGTTCATTTGACACGCCTTGGTTATACCTATTTCGGGAAGATAACTGAAGATATGGCAGGCACAGTATATGACCCTGACACCAATATCTTAATTAACGTTTTCAAGGAGCAGTTCGCACGGCTTAATCCTACCCACGCAGGAGAAGCGGAACAGACATTGAAAACTATTAGGCAGGAATTAGATAATGATGATATAGGACGCAGTTTTTACGAGCGTTTATCGTCTGTTTCGCCTGTTAGATTGGTGGATTTTGAAAATCCAAAGAATAATACATATCATTTTACCGCCGAGTTCACTTGTAAGCGTGTCCCAACTTACCAATTTGAGCAGTGGAACAACATTCCAGTTCTCTGGAATATTACGTTTTAGTTGTTCGTTCCAAACCATCTTACCGCCAGATGAGCAGTATGGCTTTCCGTTTTCGTCTGGAAAATCAAATTATGTGAACCAGTAGTCGTAAATAAGCTTAGCTTGCTGCTCTAAATTATCGTTTAGCATAAGGAGAAATATATTGAAATTATTTTTTGATGAGTCTGGATATTCCGGTTGTATTATGCCAAACAAAAATGGACAATTGTTTAATGATGGACAACGACATTTTGTATTGGGAAGTGTTTTTGTTGCTGATAAAGAAGATGAAATAGAGATACTGAACAAGTATAGACAGTTTAAGAATCGTTTCGGATTTATAGGAGAAATAAAAGGTTCTGAGCTTATGACTCAGCGTAATAATGAAGCCCTAAAATATTTTATAACAAATGTGCTTGATGATAAGCATTTCTTTATTTGTAATTATGATAAGATATTTTACTTGGCAACATTGATTTCAGTATATATTTTTGGAGTGCCATTTCAACAGCAAGAAACATTAACTTTTTATATGATGGCAAGTGCTTTGGCGGGAGAAAAAGAAGAACTGTTTTTACATTATTGTTCCGCAGTATGTGAAAACACCGATAATTCTAAAAAAGAATTTTTGGAATATCTTATTTCCTTTCCTTATGAAAAACTGGATAGAAATGATTATAATTTGTATATAGCATTTGCTAAGCTTATGTTAGAAAATAAGGATTATGGAGAATTCCCGTTGACTTACGAAGCGTATAGCTGCAAAAATACTGTAAATTTTGTGAATATGACGGCATTAGGAGAAACGCTTTTGAGCTTAAAACATCTACACGGAGTTGATATGAGCAAGACAGAAATATATCACGATAACTTAATGGGGTACGAAGAAGAATATAATCAGTCGTTTGAAGATAATAAAATACATATCAATTTTGTTGATAGCAAAGAAAATGAATTGGTTCAGTTAGCAGATAATATAAGCAGTATTTATCGTAAGTGTTTTGAAAAGTCGTTTGAAGCATTTAGATGCAATAAGCAATGGACAGAGAATATTTGGTTTACTGAAAATTATTCGAGAATTATAAATACTATTGGAATGGAACATATAAAGATGGATACCCAGATTTCAGATTATGTGTTACCTTTTGTAATTCGTGATATTTTTGGAAATGAATATGGACAATTTGAGAAAAACAAGGAAAAATTTTGGGGACTATTTTATTTCTACAAAGAAAAAATTATGGAAGATATAGATGCAATGAAAGTGGATTTACCACTTTGATTAAAATGAGAATGGTTATATTTCATATAAAGTATTGTGAAAATTTAGAAAGGACGGGCTATGGAAACAAAGCCAAGAATTTTATATTTACAAAAGATTTTACTGGAAAGAACCGATGAAGAAAATCCTCTTTCCACAACACAGTTAATCAATATATTGAATGATGAATACGGAATATCTGCACATAGAACTACTGTTACGAAAGATATTGCTGCACTTCAGGAGTTTGGAATGGATATTGTTACTATCCATTCTACTCAGAGCAAATACTTTGTAGCCAGTCGTAAGTTTGAATTGCCGGAACTGAAATTGCTGATAGACGCAGTAGAGTCATCAAAGTTCATTACAAAGAAGAAAAGCGAAACTTTGATTGAGAAGATACATACGATGACCAGTCCAGGGCAGGCATCGAAGCTGAAGCGTAATAACTATGTGGTCAATCGTATTAAGCCGGATAATGAACAGATATATTATATCATTGACGCTATAAATGACGCCATCAATGCAGGTAAGCAGATTTCTTTTCAGTATTATGATTATACCGGATTAAAGAAAAAGGTTCTGAAGAATAAGGGCGAAGTGTATAAGTTCAGTCCGTATAAACTTCTCTGGTGTGGGGACTATTATTATGTTCTCGGATATTCTGAGAAGAAAAGCAAGGTTATCAATTTCAGGGTAGACCGTATTGCTTCCAAGCCGGAAATATTGGATAAAGATATTATTCCTATGCCTGATGATTTTGATATTGAGAATTACACAAAGGAAGTGTTTTTTATGTTCTCAGGCGAGAAAGTTCTTGTGGATTTACGGTGTGATAACAGTCTGATGAAAACAATGGTTGACCGTTTCGGAGAAAATGTGACAACTCTTGCGTATGATATGACGTCTTTCAGGGTACAGACCGAAGTATCAGCCAGTCCTACCTTTTTCGGTTGGGTATTTGGCTTCAATGGCAAGGTACAGATACTTGCACCGGAAAGTGTGAAAGAACAGTACAGACAGATGATTGCAAAAGCTGATGAGAATATGCAGGAAAGCGAATAATTTGAAAATGAAATCCAAAGGAGCGATGGCTATGGAGAATAAATTAGAAAAAATCGGTCAAAATAATTTTATGGATAATTTTGTTAAAACCGATGACATTTTAAAGGATATGTGTGGGATTATAGAATCTTCACAAAAAGCTGCATATCGGGCGGTCAATACAACGCTGATACAGAGAAATTGGCTCCTTGGTTATAGAATCGCAAGTGAAGAATTGCAGGGCGAGGACAGGGCAAAATATGGTGCTGAAATTATAAAAAAGTTAGCAAAAGAATTATCGGCTGAATACGGAAAAGGTTATACAAAGTCGAATCTATATAGCTTTTATTCTTTCTATAAGACCTATCCTGAAATTTTCCAGACACCGTCTGGAAAATCTGTTGGGCTACTGTCTTGGTCGCATTATGCAACATTATTACAGGTTAAAGATAAGGCAGCTCGTGACTGGTATGAGAAAGAAGCCACAGAACAGACTTGGAGTGTCCGTACTTTGCAGAGGAATATTTCTTCTCAGTATTATTACCGTATGCTGGGGACTCAGAAAAAAGAGCTTGTAGAAAGTGAAATGAAGGAACTGACTGCACCGTATCAGAATGATAAGTTGGAGTTCATCAAAAATCCGGTAGTTGCGGAGTTCTTAGGATTTTCGCAGAATACAGATTTTACAGAGAGTGACCTTGAGAAAAGTATCCTTTCCAATTTGCAGAAATTCTTGATGGAGCTTGGAAAGGGATATGCTTTTGTGGCAAGACAGCAGCATATTCATACGGAGAAGCAGGACTATTATATCGACCTTGTGTTTTACAATTACATACTGAAATGCTTTGTCCTTATAGACCTGAAAACAGAGAAGATAACACATCAAGATGTAGGACAGATGGATATGTATATCCGTATGTATGATGAACTGAAACGCAGCGAGGGTGATAATCCAACAATCGGTATTGTTCTTTGCTCCGATACAGATGATGATATTGCCCGTTATTCTGTTATGCACGGCAATGAACAATTATTTGCTTCCAAGTATAAATTATACCTGCCGACAAAAGAAGAACTGAAAGCGGAGATTGAAACTCAAAAGGCAATGTTCTATCTTCAACAGCAGGACAATGAAGAAAAGGAAAACGAACAGAATGAGCAAATATAATTCGCTATGGGAATATGTGAGAGATAATGGTAATTCATCTTTAAAGATGACATTTGAGCAAATTCAACAGATTGCAGGAATACCAATCGACCATTCTTTTTTGAAGTATAAAAAAGAGCTTACGGAATATGGGTATAAGGTCGAGAAAATATCTATGAAAGGACAAACTGTTATCTTTAGTAAGATTGATTTATAACTACAAAATAATAAATAGATATATTGTGTGGTAATACACTTTATATAATTGCAGGATAAAAACGCAATGCACATCGTATGATGTGTTAGAGCTGGTAGGTAGCCCAGCCGTCTGAAAAAATATTCAGGTAAGTAACCTGCCCTCCGGGTTGTCCGTTCTTGCAAAATACATTTTAGGAGGGTTTCGTTATGGACAAAAGTATCGGAAAGCTGACAGTGTATTTTGATGACCCATTTTGGGTTGGTGTATTTGAGCATATAGAAGATGAAAAATTATTTGTATGCAAGATTACATTTGGAGCAGAACCAAAAGATTATGAAATATTGGAATTTGTTCTGAAATATTACAGTCAGCTCAAATTCAGTCCGGCTGTTGATGTGACGGTCAGAAAGGAAACGACAAATCCAAAACGAATACAAAGGGAAGCACGAAAGCAGACCGCTGAGTATGGTATTGGAACGAAGTCGCAACAAGCCTTGCAACTGCAAAGAGAAGAACATAAACTGATGAGGAAAACAATCAGTAAAGAGAAACGAGAAGCAGAAAAGCAACGCAGATATGACTTGAAACAACAGAAACGAAAGGAAAAGCATAGGGGCAGATAATGCCCCTATCTCTTTTGGAAAGTAGCATATGATTGAGGTGTTAGCAAATTGCGACACCTCTTTTCTTTTGCGAAAAACCTACTTGAAAAATTTTTCGTATTAGGTATAATAAAACTATCGAAAGCAGAGTGCTTCCGATAGAAAAGAAAGCGAGGTGCAGGTATGAGAAGCAAGAGTCCTGAACTTATGAGTGAGATAAAAAAGTATATCGAGGATTATTACCTGCAAAACAGACAATCCCCATCAACTACAAAGATTGCTGAAGCTGTTGGAATTGCCAGAGGTACAGCATACAAATACTTGGTAGAGATGGCTGAGAAGAATATGATTGAGTACGACGGGCAGGAGATTCGCACCAATGTGACCCGTAAGTACAGTGGCGAACAGACACAGACACCGATTGTAGGTTCTATTCCTTGTGGCAGTCCTCAGTATGAGGAAGAAAATATTGAAGAATATGTATCACTTCCTACTGCTATTTTCGGCAAAGGAGATTTCTTTATATTAAGAGCAAGCGGTCAGTCTATGATTGAAGCAGGGATTGATGACGGCGACCTTGTGGTTGTCAAAAAGCAGGTAGAAGCCAATGAGGGCGATATAGTAGTTGCCCTTGTGGATAATCAGAATACATTGAAACGCTACTTCCGAGATGATGAGAATAAGAAAATCATTCTCCACCCGGAAAATAAGAAGATGAAAGACATCATTGTAGATGAGTGCTGCATTCAGGGTGTGGCTTGTCACATCATCAAAGAACTATAACAGAGGACAGACGAATGAGAACACTTGAAGGAATTCGCTATCTAATCAATTTGGATAGTGCGGAAATACAACAGAACTTTGCCGGAGGAGTTGCACCGCCGGACAAGGTGGAGTCGGAGGTGGACACAACTTGAGTATTTATATGTCAAGAGCCGAGTTGGAAGAAATCAGCGAAGGCTTGATAACAGCTTATGCTAATAAGTTTAGCAATCGAGTGATTCAATCCATCGACATAGAACATTTCATTACAGAATTTCTTATGTTACGAATTGAATACGCTTCTTTCGCAGAAGATGATGCAGGCAGGATTGGTTTTCTGGCAGATGGAGCAACACCACTGCTGGTACATCAGGACGGAAAAATTATTCCCTTTGTTTTCCCGAAAGATACCATCGTACTTGATAAATTTCTTCTTGCTGAAAAGGAGCAGGGACGTCGCAGGTTTACAATGGCACACGAAGCGTCACATCATATCTTGAGTAAGATGTATGCAATGCCGAGTGAAGGACGCTTTCATGCAGAGTATGACAGTGAGCGTAGTTATTCCAAAGAGGAACTGGCTCAGATGTTTGCGTCTGTTGAGTGGCAGGCAGATACAATGGGAGCTTCGCTTCTTATGCCGAGAAGAATTATTGAAAATGCCTTGGCGAAATATAATCAGTCAAATCCGATAAAAGTTTATGGCGATAATACCATTACTTCAAAGGATAAAGCAGTTATCCGCAGAATGGCAGCTTATATCGGAGTATCTTATACAGCCTTGGTTATCAGATTGAGAGATATGGGACTATTTGAGTATCACAATATCCTTGAGTACATTTCCAATGAGTTAAATCTGGGAGGTGTTTCACAATGAGGTTACAGACTCAGGTAGCACCTGAAATACAAAAGAGATTGCTTCTGTCAAGAGTAGAAGCAGAAAGTCTGAAAGAGCGTGATATTCTCTGCCCGACTTGCGGGTTCAGGATACAAAGAGTATTTTCAGACGCAACCGGACATTTGAGTGTGAAGTGTCAGAAATGCAAGAATGTCCACATCTTAAATCTCGCTTACTTCCGCAGAATCCGTAGGAATGGATATGGCAGGAATTGCAGGCGATGAAGATTACAAGTAAATATCGAAACGATTTCTAATCGAGTAAGCGGAGATAAGCAATTTATTTGCTAAACTACCAAGCACCGTACGAAGCCGGATAAGTGAAGAATAGAAGTATTCTTTGCTGTCCAGATTCGACGGTGCTTTTTTGTTGCTGTTTTATTCGATTATGCTTCGTGCAGTATTAGGTCTTTTCCCTTACTTGGGAAAGGACTTTTATGTTTTATAACGTATGGCAGTGCCAGATAGCTGAGTACCCGTAATCTCCGAATTTTGAAACTTATCAATTTTTCAAAATTCAAAGGAGATTACGAAAATGAAAAACAAACTTACATTAACAGAACAAGAAGAATTATTTGTAAAGGATTGTAAACTGATAAATCTTAAATACGAATATAACGGTTATATCGGAGCTGAAAGATGGGCGATTATTACGGAATTATCGGTAAAAGAGCTTTGGGAGAAGTATCCCCTTGTTATAGAAAGATATTCTCCGTTTGTTCATCTTTCCATTGCACAGGGAGAGGTAATTGACGATGCAAACCGAAATGAGGACAAGTATGCAAAAAGAAGCAGTCGCACACTTGACTGCTATGGATATGACGATGAAATGTCCTCACAGTTCCATAAAGAACTTGCTATTATGTTTGACGACCCGTTTGAAAGAGCAGAGGAAGAAAGGCTTGAACTGGAAAGAGAAGAATTGCGTCAGTGTGAAATCAGGAAAGCAAGGATAGCACTTTCAATGTTGCAGCCACTTCAAAGGGAACGCCTTATGAAGAATGTGTGCTGCGGTCTGAGTTCCAGAGCGATTGCAAAGCAGGAGGGCGTATATTACAGCTCCGTAGATAAGTCTATTGCTGCGGCAAAGAAAAACTTTATCAAATTTTATGAAAATCTCTGATTTTGGGTGTGCATTTCATACCCCTTTGTCCAAATGAGTGAAGGGGTTATTTCATTCCGGATACGAATGACACTTTAAAAATTTGATTCTTGTGAGGTTATGTATATGAAAGAAAAAATGATTTGTCGTGGGGATTTATTCTACTATGACTTTGGAGATAACAGTGGTTCAGTACAAAGCGGAGAGCGTCCGGTGCTTGTCGTTCAGGCAGACGATTATAACCAGAATGCCCCAACGATTATTGTTGCAGCGGTTACAAGTGTAATCAAGAAAAGATATTTGCCATCGCACATTATTCTTGGCGAGGAGTTTGGGCTGAAGAAACCGACAATGGTTCTTCTGGAGCAGATACGGACAGTCAATAGAGAGGATTTGCGTGAATACATAGGTACGGTAGATGACGATAAACTTTTCAGGCAGATAAACGCAACTTTGAAAAAGACTTTTGGACTTTGGGTTTACAAGCCGGAGGGGAAAGAAAATATTCGCTGCCTATGCCCGAAGTGCCTGAATGATTACATCCACAATCCGGACTATATTGTAAGGCGACTTGACCCATTTGCAAAGCGAAAAGACAGATGTGATAAGTGTGATGGAGATGGTTGGGATTATGTTGTTACCGACAGATATTCATCAAAGAAAGAAAAGAGGGGAAGCAATGACAGAAAATAAAATCATTATTCCTATCTGGAAGAAGTCCAATCTTACAGTAGAAGAAGCCGCAGCTTATTGTGGTATTGGCTCAAGAAAATTAAGAGAAATGTCCGACTCGGAGTTTTGCCCTTTTGTTCTTTGGAATGGAAGTAAGCGACTGATTAAAAGAAGAAAACTGGACGAATATCTTGATAATGCGTATTCGATATAGCTGATTTGTAAAATGTGCGATGGGTCGGTTCGCATAATAGGCTCATCGCCATTTTTTAATTATCATAAGGGTAGAAAAAACAAGGAGGTGCTTCCGTAATGGCAGATACAGAAAAGATTATCCGAAAAAAATATGATGTGCCGATATGGCATAAGTCTAATTTGACGATTGATGAAGCAGTTGAATATTCTGGCATAGGTAGAGAAAGACTGAGAAAACTAACAAGCCAAGAAGAATGCCCATTTGTTCTTCATATAGGAAATCGTCGAATGATTAAGAGGAGGATTTTTGATGAATACATTGAAAAACTTACTTTCCTTGAATGATGATGAACGCTTACTTGCCGAAGTAAGAACATATCAGGAAAAACTCATAAGCAATGCTGAAGAACCGATATGGGAAAGAAAGTGGCTGACAATCGAAGAAGCCGCAGCATATTCCGGTATAGGAAGAACGAAGTTGCGTGAGTTGTCTAATCAAGCAGGTTGTCCCTTTGCAATATGGATAGGCAATAAAATCCATATTGTGAGGGAACGACTGGACAAATATATAGATAAGCAGTTTAGAATTTAGGAGGACACAATGGCGACAAAAAGAAAAGATAAATCAAGGGTTGTTCTGAAAACCGGAGAGGTTCAGAGAAAAGACGGTACTTATCAATTTAGCTGGCAGGACAGCCAGATGAAAAGAAGATTTGTTTACGCAAGAACTTTAGATGACCTGAGAGAAAAAGAAAAGCGTATTCAGAAAGATAAATGTGATGGTATTAAGACCGAAGCACGATACACAACCATTGATGAATTATTTGACCTTTGGGCAAATATGAAAAGAGGGCTGAAGAATAATACCTTTGAAAATTACAAATATATGTACAATACCTTTGTGCGACCAGTGATTGGAAGTAAAAGAATATCAACGCTGAAGAAATCAGATATTAAGAAATACTACAATTATCTTGTTGATGAAAGAAATTTGAAGCCTTCAACGATTGATAATATACATACGGTTCTTCATCAGGTTTTACAGATTGCTGTCGATGATGACTTTATCAGAAATAACCCGTCAGATAATGTGTTGAGAGAATTGAAAAAAGCACATTGTTTTCAGTCGGAAAAGCGTAGAGCGTTGACGAAACCGGAGCAGGAGCTATTTCTGAATTTCCTGAAAACCCACCCTGTATATGAACATTGGTATCCGGTCTTTGCAGTAATGATAGGAACTGGACTTCGTGTGGGGGAAGTAACTGGATTGAGATGGTGTGATATTGATATGGAAAGTGGAATGATTGATGTTAATCATACTCTTGTATATTATGACCACAGAACCGAGGGAAGTAAAAGTGGCTGTTATTTCAATGTAAATACAACGAAGACTCCGGCGAGTATGAGGCAGGTTCCAATGCTCGGTTTTGTGAAAGAAGCATTTGAACATGAGAAACAGAAGCAGGAAGATTTAGGACTTCATTGCGAGGTCACGATTGACGGATATACAGATTTTATTTTCATCAATCGTTTTGGTCAGGCACAGCACCAAGCCACACTCAACAAAGCAATACGAAGAATTATCCGTGATTGCAATGATGAGCAGTTTTTGCACAGTGATGAACCTGATGTATTACTTCCTCATTTTAGCTGTCACTCACTTAGACATACATTTACAACAAGAATGTGTGAAGCTGGAGTAAATATAAAGGTCATTCAAGATGCACTCGGACATTCAGATATTTCAACTACACTGAACATCTATGCTGATGTTACAAAAGAAATGAAAGCGGCAGAGTTCAAAGGATTGGATAGCTACTTCGTAGTATAATATTGGACTTCACATACAGAAAGAGAACATACAGAGTGTTGTGTGTTCTTTTTTCTTGTTCTGAAGCAGGAAAAGATAAGGCAGCGTTACTTTGATGTGGATTGACATTGTAAATAAGAGAAGTTATAATTTCTTGTATATGAATATGCTCTTGCATATACTACTATCGCCCTACATCATTTACATCATATTTTACATCATTTGCCCGCAAAGTGACTCAAAGTAGAGCAAAAATATGAAGTATGGGGGATAATTGGAATATGGAGAATTTAATAGTATTAACACCAGCTTGGTCGAGTATGAAAGAACCACAAAAAGGGTCCCTACAATGAAACCGTTGGATAAGTAAAAATTAAAACATCATTGTTTATAGAAATATAGGCAATGATGTTTTTTTATTTAAAATATGCCATTTCCAATATTTGCTACCAAGTTTCCGGAATAAGCTACCACTTAGTCGGGAAATGTTGACATTCTCAAAAATTTTATATAAAATTCAGTTGTAATCACAGAAATATATTTTCAACTTTTCTCTGATTATTACTAAACAAAATGTTATTAAAGATTTAAAATAAATATTTATGTTGATAATCATTATTCATATCATCAGTTTAGTGAGCTTATCACAAAGATTTATTCTAAGATTTTATATGATATAAGAAAAATTAATTCAATGTAAAATTTATTTATACATTACGATAACATTAAAACAAATATAATACAGATTTTATTTTGAAAACAAAATAAAGAGATACCAATAATCTTAATTCTTTGCCGGGTAGCATGAGTTAAAAATAATTGAGTACCTCTTATACATAAAATTATATAACAATTTATTTTTGTTTGTCAAGTCATGTATAAGAGCTTTATTTTGTTGCATAAATACTTCAGTGTTATAAAAATTAAAGGAAGTTTTTATTATGAATCTAAGAAAAATTGTTACAATGGGAATGGCAACTCTAATGGCAGTATCAGCAATGAGCTTGAGTGCATTTGCGGCAGAGGACGAAAATATTAATTTCTACAACAGTGTACAAGTACTAACATTTAACTCAGAAACCGGTAGCTTCGATAGCAGTTATGAACCAGCATCACAAATTGCACCTATGACATTACCTAATTATACATTTACATTTAACCAAACAATAACTACATCGGGAAGTTATCTAAAAAATTTAGATACAGGTGATGACTCATATCTTATCACCGACGATGATACTATAATTTTAAGATTAGATAAGAAACCGGCAAAAACTTTAAGGTTACAAGTCTGCAAAAGAGATGGTTCAATTTTAGGTCCAACCGGTGATATAAAAACATCTCAAACAGTTTTTAAAATGAGTGGACTAAATAAATATTATAACTCAATCGGCACTTGTAAAATACATTTGAAAACTTTATCCGGTTCAGCAACAATATCCGGCACTTTAAGTGAAGATTAATCATATTTACTTATAATATTTCAAGATTAAATTAAGAAATGAGGACAAAAAAATGAGTGCAAAGACTAATTTAGCAACATTACTCATCGCTGCAACAGCAATAACATCAAATTCCGCAGCTCTTGCAAATGATTTGACCGACAATATCATTAATGATTTATACAACTTTAAAATTATAGCTGATAAATCAGATATACGACCAAATAATAATATTACAAGAGCAGAAGCTGTTAAAATGATATGTATTGCGGAAGGAAATGACGTATTTGACAATGACACAACAGATACTCAAATTTTCTACGATGTTCCTACAAGTCATTGGGCTGCAAAATATATAGAAATTGCTGTTGATGACAGCATAATAAGCGGATATGAAGACAATACATTTAAACCCGAACAGTATGTAACATATCAGGAATTGCATAGAATGATAGTTTCTTCTTTAGGATATAATCTTTATGCAGAACAAGCAGGTGGTTACCCGAAAGGTTATATTACTTATTCAAATGCTCTTGAAATAAGCAAAAATATGAGTTTGGACAATTCTGCTTTTGCTACCCGTGGTGACGCAATGCAAATGATTTATAATTCACTTGATGCTCCTATTATGGAAGTAAGAGAGAATGTTGAAATCGACGGAACAGTTGAAACTGTAGTAATGATTTATGATGGGAAATCAAATCCATTCATATCGTTTAGAAAAATTTTGAGTGGTGAAGTGGAATATTAATATATTTGCTACCAAGTTTCCGGATTAAGCTACCACTTAGTCGAAAAATGTTGACATTCTCAAAAATTTTATATAAAATTCAGTTGTAATCACAGAAATATATTTTCAACTTTTCTATGATTATTACTAAACAAAATGTTATTAAAGATTTAAAATAAATATTTGTGTTGATAATCATTATTCATATCATCAGTTTAGTGAGCTTATCACAAAGAGATATTCTAAAATTTTACATGATACAAGAAAAATTAATTCAATGTAAAATTTATTTATACATTACGATAACATTAAAAAAAATATAATACTGATTTTATTTTCAAAATAAAATAAAGAGATACCAATAATCTTAATTCTTTGCCGGGTAGCATGAGTTAAAAATAATTGAGTACCTCTTATGCATAAAATTATATAACAATTTATCTTTATTTGTCAAGTCATGTATAAGAGCTTTATTTTGTTGCATAAATACTTCAGTGTTATAAAAATGAAAGGAAGTTTTTATTATGAAACTAAGAAAAATTGTTACAATGGGAATGGCAACTCTAATGGCAGTATCAGCAATGAGCTTGAGTGCGTTTGCATGTGAAAATCCTGAAGATGCAATAATCTCTGTTTTAGCTCCTGATGGCGAGAACAGACTTTATCTTTCACAAGAAGATATTGACAACGGAATTACTACAGTCACAGGATACCAAGGTATAGAAGTTACAGCAAATCCTGACAACAAAATTGAAATTTTCAATTCTACTGTAACACCACGCATATTATCTTCTACTTATTTTAAAGGAACAAATATTCCTACATCATCAAAAAGTATTGAAGATGGTTCTTATAGCGGTACATTTTCAGTTCCTGCTAAAAGCCAAAGATTTTCTACGTATTTAATGTTAAATCGTTCTAATACAAAAGTACTAATGGAAGTAGAACCTAATACCAACTTTAATAAAAAAGTAGAATTTTCTTTATGTTCTAAAGAAGTTTCAACAAGCCCACTTATTACAATAGAACCTAATGCAAATGACCAAGCAATTTCAGTCAGTGGTATTGCTAAGAATAGTCATTTATATGCTTATATAGATAATAATTTGTCATCAGTCGCAGAAGGTACATTATCATTTATAGGATATTAATATCCTATAATATAAAGGTAGTGTAAAGTGAATTGTGAAAACAATGACTCATCACAAGTGTATAGACACTTAGGTTTTTTGAAGAAGCTCATAAAAACACTTTACACTACCAAAAAAAATTGGAGGAAATTAAAATGAAAAAACAGATTTTAACTATTATATCATTAATTCTTACAATCGGAATGATTCTACCAACAGCGAATGCAGAAGAAACAAGTACATATTCAGACTATGTTGTAGAGGGACAATCGACTTATGCGGATTCATTCGGTCTAATGAAAGGATATGACGACGGAACATTCAAACCTGACAACAATATGACACGTGCAGAATTTACATCAGCATTAATGAGAGCGGCTGTAATTGCCAATCCCGATGCACAACTCGCAGAAATCAATTTTTCTGATATAGACAAGTCGTATTGGGCATATGATGATATTGCTAAAGCAGTTTCGATAGGTTTTATAAGTGGTTATGATGACGGAACATTTCGTCCAGCGGACAACGTCACATACAAGCAAGCAATAACAATGATATTTAACGTGCTTGGATATAAGCCTGTTGCGGATTTATATGGCGGATATCCGCACGCATATATGTCATTGGGTTATTACAATAGGTTCTTCAAATCTTCAACAGATAACAGAAACGGCAATATTGAAATGAACGAAACAAAGGAAAAGACGGCGATTACGCGAAGAGATGCTATGGATATGCTTGGAGGTATGTTATTTACACCAATATGCGTTGTAACGGATTACAAAACTGCATTTGACGGCAGTAATGAGCCGATTTATGAAATAGGTGGAAATGGCACCGTTAAACAAACATTATTTACAATAAAAAATGCTAAATAGCAGCAAGATTACAAATATTCCTATATAAAATTTGCTTATAGTACGGTATATTAATAAATAATAAAAAGGTTGTGATTATGATGAAAAAAACGTTTCTTATTGCACTGTCAATTTTGACATTAACAAGTTCCTTAAATGCTTTTGCAAGCACGCTTGACGACAATGTTATTGAAGATTTAGAAAAATTTCATATTGTTGAAAAGAGCGACGATTTACGGCTTAACGATCACATAACAAGAGCAGAAGTAGTAAAAATGGTTTCTGTCGCCACGGGAAATTACGACATAGACCACGTTGGCACAGATCAAATCTTTTCCGATGTACCGCCTACTCATTGGGTTGTAAAATATGTACGAACTGCATGGGATAGCTATATTATATCTGGATATGAAGATAATACATTTCGTCCCGAAAACAACATCACATATAACGAATTACAAAAGATAATTGTATCCGCCCTCGGATACACTCAATACGCAGAAATGCAAGGCGGATATCCGGACGGATATTTGACATATTCAGAAAAATACAACATAATGAACAACGTTGACACATCAGATTCAAACGCATATGTAACACGCAAAGATGCAATGCAAATGATATACAATTCATTAGATGCACCTTTATTGGTTTATATGCGAACAAATTATCTCGAAGATGGCTCAATAACCTACGTCTATGAATGGCGTGACGGTGAGCATCGCCAATTTGAATCATTAAGAATGCGCTTAGATGAAGAATTTTCATAATTAACAATCTTATACTGCAAATCAAAAGTCGAATTTACTAATCCTAATTCGACTTTTTTGTTTTTCCAATAATTGCTACCAAGTTTCCGGAATAAGCTACCACTTAGTCGGGAAATGTTGACATTGCAAACATTTCTATATAAAATCCGATTATAACCTTAATGTTATCAAAAATTAAAAAGGAGCATATTAATATGAAAGCTATAAGAAAAATAATTGCGGCATTAGTTGCATTATCGGCTTGTATGTCATACACATTCGCTCTTGCCGACAATGTAAATACAAATTATTCCGACTCGGCATATCAGACTGTATCCACAGTTGCTGACAGTGGAAAATGTGGCGACAATTTAAAATGGGAGCTTGACACAAACGGCACAATTACTATTTCAGGCACAGGTGAAATGAGTGAATATGCGTTTCAAACATCGCAACATCAATTCACCGCAGAAGAAAACGAGCAATATATGCAAGAACTTGAAAATCACAAATTCCCTTGGTTTGAAAAGAACAGTCCTGAATTAATAACAAACATTATAATCGAAGACGGTGTTGAAAGTATAAGCGATATGGCATTCTACGGCACTTCAATCAAATCAATCAGTTTGCCGAACAGTGTAAAAAAGATCGGAAAATCTTCTATTGCAAACTGTGCCGAGCTTGAAAAAATAACCCTTTCGGACAATATCTCAGAAATTCCGACAGGTGCATTCAATTCCGATTACAAACTTACATCAATAGAATTGCCGACAAAATTAACTTCAATCGGTGCATCGGCATTTTTAAACTGCGAGTCATTGGAAAGTATCGACATTCCCGACACTGTAACTGAAATTGGTGACAGAGCATTCGCAAATTCAGGATTGCGAATGCTTGTAATTCCAAGCGGTGTGACCGCGGTTAATTACGACCTTTGTAATGAAAACCATAACCTAAACGAAGTTGTATTTTCTCCGAACACAAAGTCTGTTGAAATGACCGCCTTTTCGGGTTGTTCAAACTTAAAAAATATAGATTTGCCTGACGGATTGGAGAAAATAGGCAAAATGGCTTTCCTATCCTCCGTCAACGCACGCATATATATACCTCAAAGTGTAACTGACATTGAAAAAAAGGCATTTAACGACAATGCCGTTATATACGGTTATGCAAATTCGGCGGCAGAAGAATTTGCAAAGAATAATGATATTAAATTCGTTGCAGTCAACAGCCACGATGAATATCTTTCATTACTTACATATTCCGACACGGACAATTCCAGCTACAAATCAGCGATTGATGAATTATCGCAATTAGGAATTATCAACGGTTTTGAGGACGGCACTTTCAAACCACAGGACAATGTAACCCGTGCACAAGCCGCAACTATGTTCGCGACAGCTTTAGGCTATTCGGACACAAAATACCAAAACATCGCAACAGATAAAGCAGTTTTTTCTGATTTCTTAATGAGCCATTGGGCGTACAAATATGCCGACTACGTAATGAAAAGTGCCGATATATCAAGCGGTGAAACCAACTGTATTTTAAACGGTTTTGAGGACGGCACTTTCAGACCGGACAACAATGTTACAATTATACAGCTTTTGAAAATGGCAATATGTTCGTTGGGCGAAGACGGATATATGGCAGAGGCTGTCGAAAACGGCGGTTATCCGAACGGTTACAATACGGTAGCGGAAAAATACGGTTTCAGCAAAGGTATTGCAGTTGATGCCATCAATCAGCCTGCCACACGCGAACAAACCGCTCAAATAATTTCAAACACAATAAATATGCCGATTAAACGTTTTGGAGCAATCAATTCAATAACGGCAGACCACAAAACAGAGTCCGAAAAATTCTTAGTAACATACGACGGCAGTAAAGAATATTATCCGCTTACAACATTAAAAACTATGTTGCAAACAAACGATTGGGGCAATCAGACGGCTTATGCAACTAAATCCCCTCTTGAAAATTCTGAAGAATTTTACGCATACGCAACAATCAAAAATATATCACAGTCGAAAATATCTGTTAAACCCGAGGGACTTTTAATCAACACAGACGGCAGTGTATATTCGTCTGAAGATACTTTTGAGGCTGAAAGCAACGGAATAACTCTTGACGAAAACACTACTTACTATTTGTATTTCAAGAAAATCAATAACGTATGGATATTGGATAATTACGCGATTTTTAATCAATTTAATTAATCCCGAGCCGAATTTGCTTTGACAAATTCGGCTTTTGTTATCTTGACAGTTATGATACAATAAAATTAACAATCGGATTTTAAAGAGGTATTATAGCTATGAAAATAAAACAGCAAAAGCAAATAAAAACGTTTTTAATCGAAGAATTTGGGAAAGACAGAGGCAGTGCGTTATTTGATGAGCAAGAAAAAGCACTCAACACAATTATCAAAAACACAAAAAACAAATCAAAAAATCAGATGAAAACGCTTATTAGCACAATCCTCCCCCGCATTGCACTGTACAAGGTTTTGTCAAAAAGCGGTTTTACGGAAGATGTCGTATACAAGCATATGCGAAAATATATGCTTGATATAGTTGCGGCAAAAAAGCACTCATCTACGGCGAAAATGGAGTTGATACCGGGATTTTATGCACTTTACAGCAACATAACTCTTAAAATTATGCGTAAAACCGACTTACAGGAAAGCGAACAAACTCACGGCAAGAATTACTTTAATCTTACCATTAAAAAGTGCCTTTGGCACACCGCTTGCGTAGAAAACGGCTGTGCGGAGTTGTGCCGTCTGTTTTGCGATGTTGACAACGTTACATACGGCGGTCTGAAAAAAATAGGCTTTACTCGCACCAAAACCTTGGGTTACGGCGGAGATTGCTGTGAATTTCATTTTTTCAAAAAATAGTTTTGACTATTTGTCCCCCCTTTGAGAAAGGACATCCACTTTCTCAAAGGGCTTTTTTGATTATTTTCCTCAATTTCGTAAAGTAAACTCTATTTCCAAGAAAAAGCCTTGAATTTAATAGTGCAGTTATGATATAATAGGACTGATAGCTTTTTAGACGCAGTTATTGTATGCGTCAAAGCACACAAATTATAAACCAACCATAAAGGAGGAATCCGAATGGCAGAAAAATACGGTGAAGTACCACCGAAGTTCACAAAAAAATGGTGGGAATATTTTTGGGATTACTACAAATGGCACGTTATAATTACGGTTGTAGCTGTTCTTATTGCGTCCGTAACCATTGTACAATGTGCGACACGTCCGAAATACGATATGAATGTTGTTTACGCGGGACATATGAATTATTCCGAAGAAGAAATTAACAAGCTTAAAGAAATAATTTCCGAACGTATAAGCGACATTGACGGAAACGGCGAAAATTCAGCACTTCTAAGCACACTCGTTTTTGCGGACAATGCAGGCAGCGAAGAATACGACTATGCTATTCAAACAAAGCTCGACTTAACGTTTACGGACGACTGTTCATTTATTTATCTTATGGACAAAGCTAATGTAGACGCTCAAATGCAAAAAGAAGTTGTAGACCAAATTTATGACTGCACTGACAGTTTTATAGACTCGTCTTCCGACAAAGTCGTTAAAGCCGCTGACGGCAAAGGTTATGCGGTAAATCTAAAAGACAGCCGGCTTTTAAAAGACAACGGTATTTACTGTGACGATCTATACATTCTTATTCGCCGCAACTACAAAGATGACGAAAAAAATACTCAGGCACACGATGACTCAATCGCCGTTGCCGAGGCACTTGTAAAATAAATCACACGAAGGAGGGTTTTTATTGGCAGTCGTCAAACCCGAAATTAAAACAACAGAATATGAAATGTTTTCTCGATACAGAGAAACAGGCGACATCGCCCTTCGTGACGAAATCGTTTCTTCTTACATATATATAGCCGAAATTCTTTCACGTAAATTTATCAACCGCGGTGTTGAATATGACGATATATTTCAAGTCGCATGTATGGGAATTTTATATGCGGTTGAGCGTTTTGACCCTGACAAAGGCGTTAAATTCGCCACATATGCAACCCCTACGGTGATGGGCGAAATACGCAAGTATTTCAGAGATAAAGGCAACTTTATCCGTATTCCGAGACGTCTTTATGAAATATTCTACAAAGCGGAAAAAATCAAGCGTGTTTCAAGCGAAATTTCGCAAGAGGAAATTGCAAGAATACTCAACATTCCCGAAAAACTGCTTGAGAATGTCTACGAAGTAGGTGATACATCATTTATAAAGTCACTTGAATACGAGGCATATGCAGACGGTGAATTGAATTTCTCAAACCTTATCGGCATTGAGGACAGCAATTTTCTTATGATAGAGGACAAGGATTTTATTAAATATTGTATGAGTCGGCTTTCCGCCGATGAACGCAAATTTATTGAATATCGTTACTATGACGAAAAAAGTCAAAAGGAAATTTCAGAAATAATGGGTATTTCTCAAATGCAGGTGTCGCGAATGGAAAAACGCACTTTGAAAAAATTGAGAAATCTTTATTTTAGAGATTAATTTTAGGAGGAAAAATTATGCTTACAGAAAAGAAAAAAGAATTTATTGAGTTTATGATGGAATCTGATGTTCTTCGTTTCGGCGATTTCGTAACAAAGAGCGGAAGAAACACACCTTATTTCGTAAACACAGGTAACTTCCGTACAGGCAAGCAAATTGCCACACTCGGCAAGTTCTATGCCGCACTTATAAAGGAAAACTGCGGTGATAATTTTGACTGTATGTTCGGTCCGGCTTACAAGGGTATCCCTCTTGCAACTGCCGCCGCAGGTGCACTTTACAACGAATACAAAATCGACAAGCCTTATTTCTTCAACAGAAAAGAAGAAAAAGACCACGGTGAAGGCGGTTCACTTGTAGGCTACAAGCCACAGGACGGCGACAAAGTTATCATTATTGAGGACGTTATAACAGCCGGTACAGCCGTAAGAGAAACTATGCCGATACTAAAAAATGCTGCAAATGTAGAAGTTAAAGATATGTTCATTTCCGTAAACCGATGTGAAGTAGGTCAAAACCCTGAAAAGACAACCATTATGGAAGTTATGGAGGATTTCGGAATTAACGTACACGCTATTATTACTGTTCAGGATATTTACGAATATCTGAAGCAAGACGGTTCATACGGCGATATTCTTACAAAAATGAAGGAATATATGGACACTTACTGCGTTTTCTAAACGGAGGTGATTAAAATTAAACGATTATTTAAAATTATTGTTCCGACTGTACTGCTTCTTATGCTTGCGCTTACCGCACACGCATATAATGTGGTTGATTTGCCGGAAAATATGACTTTTTCTGACGCACTCGGAGTTTTTAACGCCGATGAAATAACGCGTATAACGGTTTCGGATATTGCCGAGGGCAAATATACCGACCTCACAAAAGACGAAATAAACGAATTTTACTCAACAATTCAAGATATGACTGTTTACAGAAAGATAAACCCTACCCCATTTCGCGGTATTTCCGTAAACATCTATACAAATGACGGCGTAAAGAGCTATATGCTTAATTCGGGTTTGCAGATTGGTATGTACGGAAGCAACAATTACGTTTGCTACAAATTAAATAAGGCAAATACAGAAAAATTGCTTTATCTTGACAGTATGTACCGCGATGCGGAAGAAAAGGTGAACGGTGAGGAAATACACCGCGTTACGTCAAACGACTTTTTGAAACTTCCGTCATCACCTTGGGCACAGCCTTTTGCAAGAGAGGCGGCAAGCAAAAATATTTTGCCGTATGAATTTACAGGCAACTATTCTGAAAATATTACACGTGAACAATTTTGTATATTGCTTGCAAATCTAATTTGCGTGAAAGAAAATTACTCGTCACTTGACAAGTATATGCAAGACCAAAACAAGCCGTATCTTAAAAATTACTTTGTCGATTGTAACGACGCTGACGATTCCGTCAACATACTTTACGCACTCGGCATTGTAAACGGTAAAGACGAATCACATTTCGACCCTGACGGCACAATAACGCGTGAAGAGGCGGCAACACTGCTATGTAAAGTTGCGGAAATGTATATGTGGATCGGAACAGAAACAAGCCTTACATACAACGACACCGATTTAATCTCCCCTTGGGCAAAATTCTTTGTAACTTGGGCGAACGAACACGGTATAATGACAGGTATTACGGAGGAAGAATTTAATCCGCAAGGTCAGTATACTGTTGAACAAGCCGTTGCAACAATCGTCAGACTTTATAATTTGTTATCATAAGATTCTAAGGACAAAGCTGTTTTAACTTTGTCCTTTTATATTGGTACAATATTGTAATTTTATTTATAAAAAATGTCGCAAAAATACACTATACTACTTTACAACGCTAAAAAAAAGCGGTATAATATAATGTGATAAACAAATTTTGTTTATGTATGAAAAATAAAAGGAGCGTTTACAATGGAAATCTCAATCACAAAAACAACTACTCCAAAACAAAAGCCTGCTGATGAATCAAAGCTTGGTTTTGGTCAATATTATACCGACCATATGTTCATTATGAACTATGACGAGGGAGAGGGTTGGCACAACCCAAGAATCGTCCCTTACGGCCCGTTTGAACTTGATCCTGCCGCTATGGTACTTCACTATGCACAGGAAATCTTTGAAGGTATGAAGGCTTATCGTACAGCTGACGGTTCAATTCAACTTTTCCGTCCTGATAAGAATATGGCAAGAATGAACGTTTCGTGTGATCGTCTTTGCATTCCTAAGATAGATGAAGAATTTGCTATAAAGGCAATCAAAACACTTGTAGAAGTAGATAAGGACTGGGTACCTTCACTTGACGGTACTTCACTTTACATCAGACCTTACATATTCGCTACTGACGCACAAGTTGGTGTTCACCCTGCAAAGCACCTTACATTTGCAATTATTCTTTCACCGGTCGGAGCATATTATCCGCAAGGTATCGCACCTGTTAAAATCTTCGTTGAACAGAAGTATGTTCGTGCCGTAATCGGCGGTACAGGTTTCACAAAAGCCGGCGCTAACTATGCTATTTCTCTAAAGGGTCAGGAAGAGGCCGCTGAACAAGGTTATGTTCAAACTCTATGGCTTGACGGTGTTGAAAGAAAGTACGTTGAAGAAGTTGGTTCAATGAACGTATTCTTCAAAATTGACGGCGAAGTTGTTACTCCTGCTCTTGTAGGCTCAATTCTTGGCGGTATTACAAGAATGTCAATTATTGAACTTCTTCAGTCAAAGGGTTACAAAGTTTCAGAACGTCGTCTTTCAATCGATGAACTTGTTGAGGCATTCAAAGCAGGTAAGCTTGAAGAAGCTTGGGGTACAGGTACTGCCGCTGTTATTTCGCCTATCGGCGAACTTAAGTACGGTGACCTTGTAATGCCTGTAAACAACGGCGAAATCGGCGAAGTTACTCATATGCTTTATGATACTCTTACAGGTATTCAATGGGGCAAAATAAAAGACGAGTTCGGTTGGACAGTTAAGATAGACTAATTCAGAATCCAATAAATTGTTCGGAATGTGCAAAATATTCGATATTCAAAAAAGGACGGTTTTAAAACCGTCCTTTTTGTTATCTGACTATTCTTATCACATCATCACCGACATTCACATCACCGTCGGCAACGGTTTTAAATTCCGCAAATTCATCTGCGTTACAAACTACCATAGGCGTTATCATTTTATAGCCCTGTTTCTTTATTCCGCTTAAATTAAACGTCATAAGCAAGTCGCCTTTTTTGATTTTTGCACCGTTTGCAACTTTTACGTCAAATCCGTTACCGTCAAGTTCAACTGTATCAAGACCGACGTGAATTAAAATATTTGCATCATTATCCGCAGTTATTGCGATAGCGTGCTTACTTTTCGGAATGTTTTCAACCACACCGTCAACCGGTGCGAAAACCTTGCCCTCGCTCGGCTCAATCGCAATACCTTGTCCGAGTATTCCGGCAGAGAATACCTCATCATCCACCTTTTCAAGCGGTACTGCTTTTCCTCTTATCGGAGATGAAAGGAATATTTCCGTTCCGTCTGCTTTCGGTGCAGTTTCTTTTTCAGTTTGTATTTCATTATCCGCCACACCATAACCGCTTAAATCGACGCTTTCCTTACTTTCCATAAAGTCCTCCAAATGCGACTTTATAACCGTTACTCGCGGACCGTAAATAACCTGTATACCGTTACCCTTTTTAATTACACCTGCCGCACCGCTTTGTTTTAAAATATCCTCGCTGACCGCGTCACTGTTATGCACCGTAATACGAAGTCTTGTTGCACAACAGTCAATATCGGCGATATTTTCTTTACCTCCAAGTCCTTTTAAAATCAAAACAGACGTCATATCTGTCTTTCCGTCTTTTTTCGCATTCACATCTGAACGCGTATAAAGCTTTGTTTCCTCATTATCCGCCTCACGACCCGGAGTTTTAAAGTTAAATTTCTTTATAAGGAACGTGAATACACCCCAATAAACGAAGAAATACACAATACCGACAAGCACGATATAAAGCCAATGAGTTTTTGCATTACCTTGCATTATACCGAAAAGAGTCATATCTATAAGTCCGCCCGAGAACGTCATACCGACTCCGACACCGAATATATGCATAAGCATAAACGAGATACCTGCAAGCACACAATGCACAACATACAAAATCGGTGCAACGAACAAGAATGTAAATTCAAGCGGCTCTGTTATACCTGTCAAAAATGCCGTCAATGCCGCCGAAAGCAAAAGTCCTCCGACAACTTTTTTCTTTTCGTTTCTGGCACATCTGTACATTGCAAGTGCCGCACCCGGCAAACCGAACATCATAAACGGGAATTTACCTGCCATAAAACGCGTTGCGTCAACGGAAAATTTCGTTGTGTTAGGGTCGGCAAGCTGTGCAAAGAATATATTTTGTGCACCGTTTATTGTCTGACCTGCAATCTCCATTGAGCCTCCGACATTTGTCTGCCAAAACGGCATATAGAATACATGATGAAGTCCGAACGGTATTAACGCACGTTCGATTATTCCGTAAATCAGTGTACCGATATAGCCCGTATTCTGTACGAGATTTCCAAGCATTGAAATAACTTTTTGAATATACGGCCAAATAAAATACATAAGTATTCCGACAAGCAAAAACACCACCGCCGATATTATCGGCACAAATCTTGTACCGCCGAAAAATGACAGCACTTGCGGAAGTTGTATTTTGTAAAATCTGTTGTGCAGTGCCGCCGTACCAAGTCCGACTATAATACCGCCAAACACGCCCATATTAAGCGTATATATACCAAGTACCATTGACGTTGCACCGCTCAGACCGAGATTTTGCTCCAAATTCACAACAGCCTGTTCCATTGCGTCCATACTCATATCGCCGCCGGCATAATTTACGGAAATCAACGCACTTATGGCAGTGTGCATAATAAAAAACGCAATAACACTCGCAAGTGCGGCGACTTCTTTTTCACGTTTCGCCATACCGATTGCAACACCGATTGCAAAAAGCAACGGCAAATTATCAAAAACGATACTTCCGGCGGCACTCATAACCGTTAAAATGCCGTGAATTATCGTTCCCGGTCCCATTATGCCGTAAAGACCGTATGCTTTAAGCATTGTTTCATTTGTGAAAGAACTTCCTATACCCAGAAAAAGTCCTGCAACAGGCAAAATTGCAATCGGCAGCATAAACGACCTGCCGACGCGTTGCAGAACTTCAAAAACTTTATTATTCTTCAAATTTTCTTCCCCGCTTTCCATTAAACTATGTTAATATTTTGTGCATATTCTGCTATTCTACAAGTGGGAATTTATTGAAATTAAATGTTTTTATTATATATTATCATAAGTCCTTTAAGCAAAAGTTCGTCATCAAGAATTATGTCATTTTTACAATGCGGAACAACCGTATTTGCAAGTCCGCCTGTTGCGACAACTTTCGCCTCACCGATTTCTTCCTTGATACGCTCAATCATTCCGTCCATACTTGACGCAGTACCGTACAATATACCGCTTTTCATACAGTCAACGGTATTTGAGCCGATAATCTTTTTCGGTTCTTCAAGGCTAATTCTCGGAAGTTGCGAAGTACCGCTTACCATTGCGTTAAGCGAAATACCCATTCCCGGCATTATAACACCGCCGATGTAGTTGTTATTCTTATCGACTACCGAAATAGTCGTTGCGGTGCCAAGGTCAAATATTATAATCGGCGCACCGTATTCATGTATTCCCGCAACCGCGTCAACAACCAAGTCACTGCCGAGTTGTGCGGGATTGTCTATAACAATGCTTAAACCCGTCTTTATACCCGGTCCGATAATCATTGCCTCACAGCCTGTAATTTTCTTTATCGCTCTTTTCATAGTGATTGTGACAGTAGGAACAACCGATGATATTATCGCACCGTCAATTTCAGAAAAATCAATGTTGTAAAGCTCCAAAATCGTTTTTATCGAAACAGCATATTCAAGCTCCGTTGCAGTGTGATTTGTAGAAATTCGTTCCACAAACGAAACTTTGTTGTCCTTACAACATCCTACCACTATGTTTGTATTTCCAATGTCTATTGCAAGTATCATTTTTTTATCCCCTTAATTTAAACTTATATATAATTATAGCATATTAATATATATAAGTCAAAAGGGCGGCCGATGACCGCCACTACTACCTCGTAGCGGCGACCAGCGGTCGCCGTTTATTAAAACATATCTTTCTTCTTTTTAATATATCTTCTTATTAATATAATCAATGACGCAATGACGCACACTGACATAAATGCCGGAACTATCACTTTATTCGGTGTTTGTTCTTCTGACGACTTCATATCAGTCCAAAGCGTCTGCATTTTCTGATTTGCCTCATCTGAAAGATTACAGAAAACAGTCGTTTTTTCCTCGATATAATCATCATCAAGATAAGATATACCGTCATTTTTCACTTCATCATCAAGCATTTCATATGCTTTTTGGTTTGGAGTTGAATATCCGATAAAATCTGCAATCGCATATGCAACGTCAGGCTCATTCAAGAAATTAATATACATTTCCGCCGCCTCTTTATTTCTGCAGCCCTTAGGAATACAAACCGCATCTATAAACAAGTTTGTACCGCTGTCGGGAATTACAAAACCAAGGTCCTCATATTCGTCCATAAGCGTTACAGCGTCACCTGCGTAATACGGTGCTATTATTGCCTCACCTGCACCCATCTTATCAAATATTTCGTCCATTACATACGCCTGAACAACTTTTTTCTGTTCTTTCAGCTTTTCCGCCGCTTTTTCAAGTTCTTCGCTGTTTTCAGTATTAAGCGAATATCCAAGCATATTTTCCGCAATCGCAAATGCGTCACGCGGATTATCGAACATCAATATTCTGCCCGAATAATCTTCATCCCAAAGAATATCCCAGCCAATATCCTCCTCATCTACAACAGTCGTATCATAGATAATTCCGACCGTTCCCCATGTATACGGCACGGAATACTTTGAGCCGGGATCATATTCCGAGCTCTTAAACTTATCCATTATATTTGCAAAATTCGGAATATTCGACTTATCAAGCGGTTCAAGCATATTTTCTTTTATCATTCTTGAAATCATATAATCTGAAGGAATGATAATATCATAAGTCGAGCCGCCGCCCTTCAACTTTGCGTAAAGCTCCTCGTTCGTAGCATATGTACTGTAATTTACCGTTATGCCCGTAAGCTTTGTAAATTCGGCGTTTAAGTTAAGTACGCCCTCCTCACTTCCGTCAGGAATATATTCACCCCAGTTATACACGTTTATTGATATGCCGTCATTCTTAAACCGCGTATAGTATTCGGGATTATCAACCGTTACAGTCTGTACTTCCGTTGTTTCTTCCGTATCTGCCGTTTCCTCCGTATCGTATTCCTCAATATGCGCACAACCGCTTGCAAACAAAAGCGACATTGAAATTAAAGCAAGTATAAATTTTTTCATCATTTAACACCTCGCTTTACCGCATTTCTACGCTCAATTACATTCTTAACAACAAGCACTATAACCACGATTACAAAAATTATTGTTGAAAGTGCGTTTATTTCAGGGCTTACCTTACGTCTTGTCATTGAATAAATCGTAATCGGCAATGTTTGTGACGTTGCACCGCTTGTAAAGTAACTGATAACAAAATCATCAAGCGAAAATGTGAACGACATCAAAAATCCCGAAATTACACCCGGCAATATTTCAGGCAAAACAACCTTGAAAAATGCCGAAACAGGACTGCACCCCAAATCCTGTGCCGCCTCGTAAAGATGCGGATTCATCTGTCTGAATTTCGGCATTATGTTCAGAATTACATACGGCACGTCAAACGTGATATGTGCTATGATAAGCGTCACAAAGCCAAATTCAAAATTCATTCTTGCCGCAAAGAACACGAACAAAAGCATAAGCGAAACACCCGTAACGATTTCGGGGTTAATAATAGGAATGTTCGTACCCTGCATAACAATCGTTCGCGGCAGTTTTTTCATATTGTTTATACCGATTGCCGCCGCAGTACCGAGAATTGTCGCGGCGATTGACGCAACTGTCGCAACTATTACTGTATTTAAAAGCGATTTCATTATAAGTCCGTTATGAAACAGCTTTATGTACCAATCAAATGTAAATCCCGAAAACACCGAACGGCTTTTTGTTACGTTAAACGAAAACACAATAAGCACAAAAATCGGTATATACAGGAACAATAAAACAAGAGCCATATAGACCTTTGATAATTTTTTCAATTAAATCCCACGTCCTTTCTTATAAACTTACATAAGCACCTTATCTTCATCATCATCAAACTGATTAAGTATTGTCATAATCAGCAGAATGATAACCATAAGCACAAGCGAAATTGCCGCACCTAAGTTCGGATTATACGAATTTCCGAGAAACTGCATTTCTATAAGGTCACCGATAAGCAGGTTAGAACCGCCGCCGAGCATTCTTGAAATAATAAATGTACTGATTGCCGGCACAAACACCATTGTGATACCCGACATTATTCCGGGCATACTCAGCGGTACAATAACCTTGAACATAGTCTTTACATTGTTACAGCCCAAATCGTGAGCCGCCTCGATAACGCTTTTATCTATCTTTTCCATTACAGTATAAAGCGGAAGTATCATATACGGCAAATAGTTATAAACCATACCAAGCACAACCGCACCCGATGTATTCAGCATTTTAAACGGACCAAGTCCGAAAAGCCCAAAAAAGCTGTTAATAAGTCCGTTATTGCCCAAAAGTGTCATCCATGCGTACGTTCTCAAAAGAAAGTTCATCCACATTGGGAGCATTACTATCATAAGCACCGTACTTTGATAGCTTTTATCCGTATTGGCAAGTATCAGTGCAAGCGGATACGCTATGATAAAACATATCACCGTCGCGACCGCCGCAAGCCATATTGAACGAATAAATATATTTGAATACTGCGACACCGCCGCAAGATTGTCAAGCGTAAATGCTCCGTTTGTATCGGTTAAAGCAAAGTATGCCACCATTATAAGCGGAACAATAATAAATATCGCCATCCACAAAAGATAAGGAGCGGAAACAAGTTTTTTCATCATCTCTACCTCCTTAATCGTTCATCTTGTGCATAATATGTATGTCATACGGATCGAACTTTATACCGACCGTACTTCCCACTTCTGCCGCCTTTGTCGAATGTACAAGCCAATCGTGGTCATAAGCCTCGATAAGCATTTCATAATGCACACCCTTAAACGTGACAGACTGCACAACACCCGAAATATGTGAATCGTCAGGCTTAACAAGCTGAATATCCTCAGGACGTATAACAACGTCAACAGGTTTATTTTCACCGAATCCCGTATCAACACATTCAAATCTGTGACCGTTTATCTCAACAAGCAAATCCTTAACCATCATACCGTTTAGGATATTGCTTTCACCGATAAAGTCGGCAACGAATGCGTTTTTAGGCTCATTATATATATCAACCGGAGAACCGATTTGCTGAATATCACCGTTATTCATTACCACGACCGTATCACTCATTGTAAGAGCCTCCTCCTGGTCGTGTGTTACATATATAAACGTAATTTCAAGGCTTTGCTGAATACGCTTTAATTCAATCTGCATATCTTTTCTAAGCTTCAAATCAAGCGCGCCCAAAGGCTCGTCAAGAAGAAGCACCTTCGGCTCATTGACAAGTGCCCTTGCAATGGCAACTCTCTGCTGCTGACCGCCGGAAAGTCTGTCGATTGAGCGTTTTTCAAAACCTTTAAGGTTTACAAGCTCCAGCATTGCTCCGACACGCTTTTGAATTTCCTTATCAGAAAATTTCTTTATCTTCAATCCGAATGCAATATTATCATACACATTCAAATGAGGAAAAAGCGCGTATCTCTGAAACACCGTATTAACATTACGTTTATAAGGAGGTATATTATTAATCTCCTTACCGTCAAACCTGACAATACCGCTGTCAGGCTTTAAAAACCCACCTATAATTCTAAGTGTGGTTGTCTTTCCGCAGCCCGATGGGCCGAGAAACGTTACAAATTCTTTGTCCTTAATGTCAAGATTGATGTCGTTTAAAATCTTCTCACCGTCAAAGGAAACGGCAATGTTTTCAAGACTAATAATATTTTTGTTCAATTCTCTACCTCCCGATAAATTTTAAATAAATTTTATTTCGCATAAATGCAAAAAAAATTATATCATATTTTGTATTACGTTTGCAATAAAAAAAAGTGTTTTTTACATAATATTAACGTAGAATTAGTTGTGATATTTTATGATTTCCATTTAAACAACAGCACACCGCCTATCATAAGTGCCATTCCGATGTATTTATTCCAAGTAAACGCGACCTTTTCGCTGCCCATAAGACCGAATGCGTCAATCAACGCCGCAACGAAAAGCTGTGAAATCAATATAATTGAAATTGCCACCGTAGGACTTAATTTGCCTATACCGAGCATAACCGTTACGGTTATAATTATCCCCAGTACACCGCCCAAAAGATAGAATTTATTCACGTCCGCTATATCTTTAAAACTGCCTTTGCCCATTATCCACACCGCAATAAGCGACAATAAAAATGCCGTTCCCTGAACGAATGCGTTTGATTCGTATATTCCTATTTTATCCGAAAGACGTGTATTCATAACACCCTGTATACTCATTGACGCACCCGCTATTATACTGAAAATTATTCCTGCCATAGTTAAGCCACTCTCCTTTATTTTAGCTTACCCTATAAAGAAAAATTTATCCAAAAAAAAAAATGAAAAAAGCACCTAAATAAGTGCTCTTTTCATTTTGCTATGTATAGGATAAAAGGGTAGAATGTAATTTCTTTCTACAAATATATTATAGCATACTGCAAAACACTTTGCAAGTCTTTTTTAGAAAAATTTAAACTTTTTTCCAACCCTATTATCCGTTTTAATATATCCTCTGTCTTAACTGTATAGGGGGGAGATTAATTTCTTGTTAAAACAGTCGGATATTATTAAACCTTTATTTTCCGTAAAGCTCTGTTGCGGCAAGTGACAATACAATGTTCAAATTACCGTTTCTGCATCTTAATTCGTCAATAAACTTCTTTTCATCGGCATCTTTATTCATATTAACCGAATATGTAAGTTCATACAGCGAGCCCAAATCTGTTGTTCTGACCTTTTGTAATGTATAATCTTTTGAGTATTTCTTGATTATTTCATCAAATATACCCTCGTAATCAAGATTTTCGGGAATGGTAATTTTCAAATTTTTAGCCGTCGTATTAGGCTTACCGAATTTGATTTTTGAAATCACAATCATAAACAGGCAAAGCAATAAAACAAACAATGCTCCGTATCCGTAAAGACCTACACCGCACGCAAGACCTGCCGCAATATCAAAGAAAATATATCCTATATCCTCCGGATCGCCGGGTGCCGAACGGAAACGAATAATCGACAATGTTCCCGCAAGAGAAAATGCTCTCGCCACGTTACTTCCCACAAACAAAATTATAACCGTCAAAATTATCGGCAGCATTGTAAGCGTAATCGCAAAACTCTGCTGATATTTATTTTTATGTGTACCCATATATGTAAGACTTATAACAAGTCCGAATATAAGTGCCGCCGCCATTGCGACTATCGCCATAGACAAGGTTAGCGTTATGCCTGAATCCGATGTTGATGTTATTGAATTTATTAAATTATCCATTCTCTTTTATCCTCCTATATTATACTGCTTGTTTTTGATTTCCGAATACAAATATTTTTTGTTTCGGCATTTCCTTTTGTCTTGCCATCATATTTTTGTACTCCGTACCGTATTTTGAAAAACTTGATGAACGAATTTCAAATTCCGAAAGCATTTCGCAAAGCCACAACGGTTTTGCCAAACTTGTTTTTATTTCCATAAGCCACACGTCACTGTCTAAAAGTCTTTTTCCGTGGTCGCCCGACTCCAGCAATAAATCACTTCTTCTTGTACGAATGTTTGTATCAAACGATATTCTCAAATCGTCATTGCCTTTTTCAAAATAAGCCAATCTGTCATATGCGATATAGACTTTCGGCTCAAGGTCGTACAAATTAAGGCAATATTCAAGTTCATTCAAAACCTGACCGTTCATATAATCCTGTAATTCCGGTTTCACTCCTGTTTCAATAAAATCATATGCCTCTCCAAGTTCCAATGTTGTACGGCGTTTATTCACAAGCCCTCTGTATTTCTTCTTTATTTCAAGAAACACCTTTGAATCCATATCCGGTACACCGTAAGAACGAAGTCTTAACTTTTCCTTATATGCCGGTTTTGAAAGCGACTCTCTTATAAGAGAATTGTCTTTCGTGTCGTAATAAATATTTGCTATGGTATAAAGCGAATGTTCGCCGCAATGCGAATCAAGTTCCATATGCTCATCCATAATCTCCAAAACCTTATTAAAAGTTTTCGTGTCGAGCTTATATTTATGCTCGTAACGATTAAAAATCTCTATTGCCATAAGTCCTCATCTCCTCTTTTATCCTTTCGTTGATTTCATTGTACGATATAATCCTTAAATAAACCTTAAAATGTAAAATTAATTTCAGAAAACTTTTCTCCGATGAAATTTCTACTATATAATACGCAAAAAAAATTTTAAAATTAAGGTACATTTAAGAAAACTATGCTATAATATAGACATAAAATGATAAAAGAGGGTGAGCGAATGCGAATACTTGTTGTAGAGGACGAGCTTCATTTATCGGAGGCTTTGTCACATATATTAAAGAAAAACAATTACACCGTTGACGTTGCAAACGACGGTGAAACAGGACTTGACAACGCATTAAGCGGTATATATGACGTCATTGTCCTTGATATAATGTTACCTAAAACGGACGGTATAACCGTTTTAAAAACCCTGCGTTCAGAGGGTTTTGACACACCTGTTATACTTCTTACCGCAAAAAATGAAATTTCCGACAAAGTTCTCGGACTTGACAGCGGTGCGGACGATTACCTCGCAAAGCCGTTTAACACCGAAGAACTGCTTGCAAGAATAAGGGCATTAGGCCGCAGACGCGGTGAAATAGTTTCAAACACAAATACTATCTCATACGGCGACATAACTCTTAACACTTCTTCATTAAAGCTGACGGCAGGTTCATCGGAAATAACTCTTACATTAAAAGAAAGCGAACTGCTTGAACATTTAATGTTACACAAAGAAATAGTTTGTTCAAAGGAACAGATTATAGAAAAATTATGGGGTTTTGATTCTGAGGCTGAATCCAATCACGTTGAAGTATATATATCATTTCTCCGCAAAAAACTTGCGTTCGTACATTCAAAGGTGTCCATTAACACCGTAAGAGGTGTCGGCTACACTTTAAGCGAATAGGGGGACTTGGGTATGTTTAAAAAACTTAGAAATAAACTTCTTATAATAAACACGCTCATAATTGCGGCACTTGTTTTATCGAGTTTTTCCGTTATTTATATTATGACGGCTCAAAACGTAAACAAAAGCATATCGCAAAAACTTGACAGAGCGATTGAATTTATTCGTCCCGACCACAATCCGCGGCAGAAAGACAATATGCAAAAGCCGATTGACGATGTACCGCCCAACCAAAACGGCAATGTACCGCCCAATCCGAATACAGCCGACCCAAATGCGGACAATATAAACAAAAGCGACAAACAAAAGCAGGAATTTTCGCTTACATTCACTGTCACAACCGATACGGACGGCAATGTTGAAAAAGTCAACGCACCGTTTGATTTAACCGAAGATTTCTATACAGACAAAATAAACGATATTATTTACGGTTCGGAGGACAACGGACAAATCCGTTCGTCAAACGGTTACTGGTCATACAAAGTTGTACCGCTTGATACAGGTTTTATAATTGCATTTACGGAATGTCAAGCCGAACACGCAATGCTTAGAAATTTATTTTTGATACTTCTTTTAGTCGGCGTAGTTGCACTTACGGTAGCATTTTTAATCAGTCTGTCGTCCGCAAACCGTTCAATCAAGCCGGTTGAAGAATCGTACAACAAGCAAAAACAGTTTGTCGCAGACGCGTCACACGAACTGAAAACACCGCTTACAACAATTAACACAAATGTTGACGTACTTCTGTCACATCAGGAAAACACTATAGGCGAAGAAAAAAAATGGCTTGATTACATTAAAACAGAGACTGAAAGAATGGCAAAACTCACAAATGACCTACTTTATCTCGCAAGAATTGACCACGACGACAGAAACGTGATTTTCAGCAAGGTTTCATTTTCGGAGGCAGCCGAAAGCGTTATACTTCTTATGGAGGCAGTCATTTTTGAAAACAACGTAAACCTTACTTACGACATCACTCCCGATTTATTCGTAAACGGCTCGACCGAACAGCTTAAACAGCTTGTTATGATACTTCTTGACAACGCAGTCAAATACACACCGAAATCCGGCGATATTAATATAACTCTTACTCACGAATCATCTGATGCGGTATTGACAGTCAGAAATACAGGTGTCGGAATTTCTGAAGACGCACAAAAACAAATATTTGAACGTTTCTATCGTGAGGACAAGTCAAGAGCAAGAGAAAGCGGCGGTTACGGGCTTGGTCTTGCAATAGCAAAAGCTATCACAACCGCTTGCAAAGGAAGTATTAAGGTTTACTCAAAAAAGAATAAATATACGGAATTTACCGTTAAAATACCTGCGGCGAAGTAAAGCCCTCTCCGTCACTCGTACCTCGTGACACTTCCCCTCAAGGGGAGGCAACAAAAAAGACGACTTCTCAGTCGTCTTTTTTGTTACTCAACGATTAACTTATTTATATTAACAACGTCACCTGCACCCATTGTAAATACAATATCGCCCTCTTTGACGTTCTTTTTCAAAAACTCGGCAATATCCTCGAATTTATCGATATACTGTGCATTTACTCCGCGTTTCTTAATATCCTCCGCAAGATTTTCAGGTTTTGTAACACCGTCAAACTTTTCACGTGCAGCATATATATGTGTCAAAATCAATTCGTCCGCATCATCAAATGCACCGACAAATTCGTCCCACAATGTTCTTGTTCGTGAGAAAGTGTGTGGCTGGAACACGCACCAAACTTTATTGTGCGGGAATTTTTGTGCCGCGTGAAGTGTCGCTTTTATTTCTGTCGGGTGGTGTGCATAGTCGTCAATCACAACCGCACCGTTTAAAAATCCTTTTTTCTCAAAACGTCTGTGCGTACCTTTAAATGTTTCAATCCCCTTTGCGGCAGTTTCCGCGTCAACGCCCATAAGATTACATACCGCAACCGTGGCAAGCGAATTTAAAATATTGTGTTCGCCCGGGACATTAAGTTTTATATGACAAACCTTTTCACCGTTTTTCATAACGTCAAAGCTCGGAAAACCTGCGTGATACACAATGTTTTCAGGGTAATAATCAAACTTGCTTTCCATTCCGTAAGTGATTATGTTAAGGTCATCTGCGTTTTCAAGCACTTTTTGAACATTCTTATCTCCGCCCATTGCAACGACATAACCTATATCCTTTGTCAAGTACGCAAACTGTCTGAAACTTGCGATTATCTCGTCAATTCCCGAAAAGAAGTCAAGATGATCTTCCTCAACATTTGTTATAAGGGCGATTGTAGGATAAAATTTCAAAAAGCTGTTTGTGTATTCACAAGCCTCTGTAACAAAATAATCCGATTTACCCGTTCTGATATTTCCGCCGATTAAATCAAGCTCACCGCCTACGCTGATTGTAGGGTCAAGATTTGCACCGATAAGTGCGTGTGCAAGCATTGATGTTGTCGTGGTTTTACCGTGCGTTCCGCTTACGCCGACAGCGTGCTTGTAATTTTTCATTATCGCACCCAAAAACTCGGCTCTGTCTATAAGGCGAATGCCCTTTTCCTTTGCAAGCACAATTTCGGGATTATCGGCTTTTGCCGCCGCCGTATATACAACAAGCGATGCCTTATTTATGCCGTCCTCGTTAACGGCACCGTGACCGTACACAATATCCGCACCCATATTTTCAAGCTTTTCGGTTATAGCACTCTTATTCCAGTCCGAGCCGGAAACGCCGTAGCCGTCTTTAAGCACTATTTGTGCCAAACCGCTCATACTTATTCCGCCTATACCGATAAAATGTATATTTGCCGTCTTATCTATATCAGACATTTGAAATCTATTCATCATATATCCCCTCGTATCTCATATTAATATATTAATTATATACCTTTATCAACAAATTGAAAACCCTTTTTTATAAATTTGCCCAATTAAAAATCGTATCTTGTAATTTTTTCGCCATTTTCACCATAAAATCTGTGCAAAGCACTTGACAAATTGAGCGAATTGCTATATTATTAAATTAGTAAAATTTGTCGGAAGGTGATGAAAAACATGGAAATTACAGACATCAGAATTAAAAAAGTAGCCAGCGAAGGAAAAATGAAAGCTGTCGCATCTGTTACATTTGACAATGCGTTTGCTGTCCATGACGTAAAGGTTATTGAAGGTCCGGAAAAGCTGTTTGTTGCTATGCCAAGCAGAAGAACTCCTGACGGTGAGTACAGAGATATTGCTCATCCGATAAACAGTGATATGAGAAATATGCTCGAAAGCAAGGTTCTTGCCGCATATGATGCGATTGAAGACGAGCCTGCTCCGGAAACAGCTGAATAATATAAAAGACAGATTACTTTTTGTAATCTGTCTTTTATATTATTTTATTCCAAAGCATTTTTTTGCATTTTCATATGTTGCGTTTTCGATTTCTTCAACAGAAATACCCTTTACCGCCGCAAGTTTTTCGGCAACATAGTGGATATAAAGCGAACTGTTTCGCTTTCCTCTGTGCGGTTCCGGTGTAAGGTACGGCGAATCGGTTTCAATAACAATTTTGTCAAGCGGTACATACTTCGCCACTTCAACAGGTCTTACCGACTTTTTAAAAGTAAGTGAACCGCCGAACGCGATATACATTCCCCAATCAAGTATTTCCTTTGCCATTTCAACACTTCCCGCATAGCAATGGAATACTCCTCCGACTTCGCTCACCTTATGTTCACGCAAAATATCCATACAATCCTTATGCGCTTCTCTGTCGTGTATAACAACCGGCATTTTAAGTTCTCGTGCAACGTCCACTTGTCTTGCAAACCACTTTTGCTGAATATCACGCGGTGAAAAATCATAAAAATAGTCAAGTCCTATTTCACCTATCGCTTTAACTTTCGGATTTTTTGCATATTCCTTCAGCTTATCCATATCCGCCTCGGTAAGTTCTGAAACCTCGTGCGGATGTATTCCGACCGACGCATAGACGAACGGATATTTTTCACATATCGCAAATATATCCGGCACCTCGTCAAGTGACGAACACGAATTTAAAATAAGTCCGACATTATTTTCATTCATCGCCGACAGCACTTCATCAACATCATCTTTAAACCTCTCATCATTATAATGTGCGTGAGAATCAAACAACATAACTTTCACCTGATTTCTAAAATTTCTTTTTCCGTTATCACAAAATTCATCGGAACATCGTGAATTTCCGTAGGTATTTTTTCAAGTATCTGAAAATCATAGCAAAGCCCTATTTTCACTGCTTTGCTGCTTTCAAGCAGTCTGTCGTAATACCCTTTTCCAAATCCCATTCTTCCGCCGTTACGGTCAAATGCAAGTCCCGGTACAAGAATAACGTCAATATTATTTTCGTCAGCCTTTCGTACCGTTTTCGGCTCTAAAATGCCATATGCACCTTTTTTCATATCGTCCATACTGTTTATATACGAAAGCGACAACGTACCGCTCTCAATATCGGTTATCGGCACAACAATTTTTTTGTCCTGTTCCCAAAGTTCTTTGATTATTTCAACGGTATCAGGTTCTTTAAACGCAGATATGAACGTACATATTGTTTTGGCTTGTTTCACACGCTCAACCCCAAGCAGCCTTTGACGAATTTCATCACTTTTAATTTTAACCTCGTCCTTAGATAATGCACGACGTTTGGCACGCATATCTTCCCTTATCTCGTCCTTAATCAATACTGCATTGTCTCCTTTACTCTGTCGGCAGTTTCCTTGTCCTTTAGAATAGCCAGCATGGCAAACCCGAAATCAGCCGCCGCGCCTGCGCCCTTGCCGGTTATAAACTTACCGTCAACAACAACTTTATCCGACTTTACGTCTGCACCGTAAAGATACTTTTCGTAACCCGGGAAACAAGTCGCTTTTTTATCCTCAAGTAACATTTTCTTACCCAAAATTGACGGTGCGGCACAAATTGCCGATACATAAATACGGTTTGCAACCGCATAATTCAAAAGTCCGTGTACGTCGTTTGACGCGTCAAGAATTTCGTGACCGATACCTCCCGGCAACATTAAAAGTTCCATCTTTTCAGGCTCAACCCCGTTAATCTCAATATCGGCTGTCACCTCAATACCGTGTGCGCCGGTTACCGTCTTGCTCTTTACACCTACTGTTGTAACATCAACACCGCCTCTTTTCAAAATATCTATAGGTTCGATTGCCTCAACTTCCTCGAAACCGTCCGCAAGCATTACATATACCATAAAAATCTATCCTTTCATCTTTTTTTACTATTATATCACGCCTATCAACAATTCACAATAAGTTTACATAATTTTTGTTGTTTTATATTCAAATATCTGGTATAATATTAATAAAGTTATATGGAGCGAATTTTTTTCATATACTAAATTTAAAATAAACGGAGGAATATATATGCGAGAGAAAATTGTACCTATCGAAGTTACTCCCGAAATGATGAAAATGCTTGAAATTTGTAAAAAGAATAAAAGCATTAATCCTGAGTTATATACCAAATATGACGTTAAAAGGGGGTTGAGAGACATTAACGGTAAAGGTGTTCTTGCCGGACTTACCGAAATAGGCGAAATTCATGCCTATGATACACTCTCTGACGGATCATCAAAACCTTGTGACGGTAAACTTTATTATCACGGCTATGATGTCGAGGACCTTATTAAAGGTTTTATCCGCGACAAAAGGTTTGGCTTTGAAGAAGTTACATATTTACTTCTTTTCGGCGAACTTCCAAATAAAAATGAGCTTGATATTTTCACAAAGACACTTTCACATATGCGAACTATTCCCCCTTCATTTGTGCGTGATATTATCATGCAAGCACCGAGTAAGGATATGATGAACGCACTTTCAAGAGGTGTGCTTACGTTGTATGCTTATGATGATAAAGCCGACGATGTGTCACTTCCGAATGTTTTAAGACAGTGTTTGCAGTTAATCGCACAATTTCCGTTGTTGTCGGTTTACGGCTATCAGGCGTTTAAGTATTATCATGAAAACGACAGTTTTATCGTTCATGCACCTAAACCGGAGCTTTCGACTGCGGAAAATATACTTCATATGTTGCGTAACGATAGTCAATATACAGAGCTTGAGGCGAGAATTCTTGATATTGCGTTGATACTTCACGCCGAACACGGTGGCGGTAACAACTCAACATTCACTACTCACGTAGTCACTTCAAGCGGTACGGATACTTATTCAACTGTTGCCGCGTCTTTGGGTGCGCTGAAAGGTCCTAAGCACGGCGGCGCTAATATTAAGGTTACGCAAATGTTTGAGGATATGAAAAAGAATATTAAAAACTGGAATGACGATAAAGAGATTGAGCAATATCTTTCTGATTTGCTTAATAAAAAAGCGTTCGATAAATCTGGACTTATTTACGGTATGGGTCACGCGGTTTATTCACTTTCCGACCCGAGAGCGAATGTTTTTAAGTCATTCGTTGAGAGCCTTTCAAAAGAAAAAGGCAGAGAGGACGAATTTAATTTGTATTCAAGGGTTGAACGACTTGCTCCGCAGGTCATCGCAAGTGAACGCAAAATGTATAAAGGCGTCAGTGCAAACGTGGACTTTTATTCGGGCTTCGTTTACAGTATGCTTGACTTGCCGATGGAATTGTATACACCTATGTTCGCAATCGCAAGAATTGCAGGTTGGTCGGCTCACAGAATTGAGGAACTTGTCAATCCGGGTAAAATCATTCGTCCCGCATATAAAAGTATCGCACCTCACAAAGAATATGTTCCTCTTGACAGCAGAGATTAAAAATAAACAATCCCAATGCATTGCATTGGGATTGTTTATTAGTTGCATAAAGTCAATATCCAATGTATTAAAAAACCAAACATTATAATTGATAATATTGTATAATCAATTTTTTTGGATTTAAATATTCTGCCGTCAAACAGAATATATGCAAAAATAATCGGCAAGCTTATAAACATATAATTATATTCAAATGCCGCTTTAAAGTCACCATGCACCAAAGCCACACAAGCACGGGTTATTCCACACCCCGGACAAGGATAATGAAAAAGGAATCGCCAAACACAGCCCACACCCGAGATATAGAGAAATGCCAGCAAGGTAAGTACTACCGCCATATATAACATCTTTAAAAGCGGTTTTTCCACGAGCTTTTCTTTGTGTAAAAAAACAGAGTCCCATTTTAATTTGAAACTCTGTTTGTTCATCGACTTATTCATCATTCCTTAAGAGGAACTCCGTTAGCATCTTTATTAATTTTACCCGTCAAAATCATAATTCCTTCAATAAGTCCCCAAATAGCTCCTGCACCGAAACAGATTGATAATGCAATTTGAGCAATAGCCTTACCTGTATATCCAAGATAAAAATTATGAATACCCAATCCACCAAGGAAAATTCCTAAAAGACCCGCTGTCATTTTTGACTTTTGAGTTTCCGGATTAATATTTGGAGTATTATCTATAGCAAATCCGCAGTTTGTACAGACATTTGCACCCGGTACAACTTCTTTTCCGCAGTTCGCGCAATATTTTACACCAGTCCCCTTTGCAAATCCACATTTAACACAAATAGCAGCATTTGAATCTATTTGTTCCCCACAATTTCTACAATACATATAAAACCCTCCTCTAAAATATTCAAACATAATGATGATATTGTATCTATTTTTTATTATTATACATTATATAATAAATTTTGTCAATATTTTGCATAAATATCCATATTTTCAACAACAATAGTAACATTTTTTTATACATTATAAACAATTATAGGAGTGGAATTGAATTGATCTTAAAGATTATTGTATTGTAAAAATTCATTCAATTTTATGTTTAAATTCCGTTATTTTGACATTAAACAAACCGTTTCGACATGCGTATAAATTCAAATTATATCCCCACAAAACTATGGATATCTGGGCAATATTTTTACAGTACTAATACCGTTCGTGCAGCCTTTTCCCACAAAATCATGGATGGTACTAATTTTGCGCCATACTAATTGTGCAACAGCCTATGGCACAATTACTTTTTTTCATTACTTCAGTATCATTATCTTCTTCCATCTTTTCCGCTTCTAACGATTGATACTCCTGTTTCAATCCTCGTAATAATTCTTCCTCACTCGACAAGTACAGCTTATAATTTGACACAAAAATCTGCGTCTTATCAAGAGGCTAGTGCTACCGCTTATTGAGAATAATTTCTTGCTTATTAACAAATAACCGAGCATTTATATTCCAACTGTCTTGATAACCTCCAACAATAATTAATATAGGTTCTGGACATTTTAGTTTTTGGTCTTGAGATAAAACTATCATTTGATTTTTATCAATATTACTTGGTGCCGACGATGCATTTGGATGATAGTGCCACTCTCCTAAATAATACTGGCCTTGGTCCCATGCCAAGTCTAAAATTCTTTTCAATCCATCTATACCCCTATAAAAAGTACACTTTGAATGTCTAGAATTTTTGGGTGGTGGTGTTATTTGCAAAATGTTGGCTATTGCTTGGTTGGAAGAATAATTTCCAATTAAAATGCCCCCTGTTTCATAAGGATTAGAAATAGCACAATAATAAAGCATTTGTTCATAAGCCTTTGTGTCGAACTTTACACTATATGATTGATTCTTATCTTGAAAAAGCAAATTATCCATTCTCTCTTTTCTCCACCATCTCATAGCTTTCAAATATCCCATCGCTCTCTTTTTGCTCGTAAATGAGTGAAAGCGTCTTTTGAGATTTTGATATAATGTAATTTTCAATTACCTTCACGGAAGTTGCAGCAGCAATCCAAATATCATCACTTCTTCCAGGAAAAGTCGGATGCCAGCAACCAATTCCATTCCTTGGCAAGTCGTAATCATCATATAAGACTTTTTCTGCCTGTAGGTACGGGGAAATCAAATTATAAAAAGCATTAAAATTAAAAGTGTTACCATTCATCAGTGTAACATATAATCGTTTTGCACCCAATCCAACAGAGACTGAAGCTATAATATGGGTTCTCTTAAAATTAGTTCTTTGAAGAATATCAAGTACATTATTTTCCCCAGTACAATCAACAATAACATCATATCTATCCAAATCAATATTTGTTTTAAAAGAGTCATCATTTGAAAGAGTATCATTTATAACTTTAACATTTGCGTGTGGATTTAGGGAGTTAAGATAATTACATACCGATAATTCTTTAAATTCACCAATATTATTTAGATTTAAGATATGGCGGGATAAGTTCCCGACTTCAAATATATCTGAATCTGCAATAGTAATATTATACACTCCTGCTCTTACAAATATTTCTGCGATTGATGCTCCAATGCAACCTGCTCCAATGAGCAATATTCTTTTTCTTAGTAACAGGTCGCTCATTTTACCTCGTTGAGATATTTCGTGTTGGTTCCAATTTTCTGAAACAATCCAATCCAATTTTGCATTTTTAGTGAATACCTCACATCTATCACGCATCCACCATCCCTGTTGATTATTTCTGAATCCTTTTGCTGTCCTTTTGCCATATGATACAGTCGGTAAATACAGAGCTTTCCAAGAAATTATCTCGGGGTCTCCACCAAAAATTCGGGGAACAGGGAAACCAATTAAAAGCAAATGCCGTTTTCCGTCCCGAATTTTTGAGACAATATTTTGAAGGATACACTTTATATTAATATGTTGTTTTTCACAGGCAACTAACAATTCGCCAAATGTTTCTGGTGCTTGCCACTCATTAACAACTGGGATCTGATTCATAAGTATCCACGGGGCAATGATTGGAGGTGATATAGTTGTTTTTGAAAGATATTTTCCCCATTCTGTATAATGCTGGATGTTGTTACTTAGCGATTTAAACACCTTAACATAGTATACAAATGGTTTACTTTTATACACATCTAATTCTGCTATTCCATACCGACATTCGACACTCTCCCATTGCATGAAGGTAACCACATCTTCCGAGAAAGCAAACTGCATTTCTAAAATATTGCTCATAGAAAATTCGGGCAGTTCAAATGGCTCGCTTTCTGTAACTAATTTTCCTTTTGCCGCTAGCTCTAGCCAACAAATTGCTCGTTTTGCATGATACAACAAGCGTTCATCTACACTATATGGTTCCGATTGATAATTAGGTATTGTATTCACCTCAAGGCATAATGCTCCTTTTCTCCACAATCCGTTTCTTTCAATTTTGGAGTTGTTAGCTTGATGATACAATGTAACCATTATACTGTTTTCGACGTCTGGATATACTTTAATTTTTCCCTTTGGGTATTCGGATCCAACAACGAAAAACCATTGAGATTTCTGAGGGAAATATGGTGTTTCACATTCAATCACAATACTTAAGTGTAAATACCAAACATTTAATTCATTATCAAATTGCCACTCATCCATTATCTCAACTTGAGATAATGAATCTAAAGCCCTTCGAGCCTGATTTAATTTATCAAGGATTTGTTTTGACTCCATCTATGCAAATCTTCCTTCTGGAATGGCTGCCGATTTTTCAGTACGGGTTGTAAATCCCGTTGAAGAATTAGATTTTGATGGCTTTGGAGCTGGTGGAAATTCATTACCAAATAGCTCTCTCCATTTGCAAACACTATCATATAATTCTTCACAATCAAAAGCTTCACGAGCTATTTTAGCAGCATCACAAACCGTATCGTAGAAATCAGAATATTCTTCATCTGTAATTCGTGCAAAAACATCATGTTCAGGAACGCCTCTATCAGCTAAAAAAGGTTTATTAGTGTATTGGGAAACGATATTTTCAAGAGTTAATACAACACCTTCGGCAACACTTTTAATATCATCTGGACAACAATCACCAATAAAATGTTCCAACGGATAACTCTTGGGATGTTTCATATCTGGATATTGTGTTTTGCGCCACCACTTCAATGCCTTAACAACATTTATATAGTGGGTATTGCAATTCTTGTTTTTTTCAACTGTCCATCGAATTTGCTCAAGTGGATGTGTTTTATCCCATTTTTCCGCTTCACGGTCAGGAATTAGCAACGGTTCGGATTTCCATTGAGGTTCGTTATCTGATTTATAAAATATGTTATATGCACTTTTAAGTAAGTCATTATTGAACGATTTTGTAAGTAACTTTTGTTGGAAATCTTCAATTGTATATTCCGAAATAATCGCCTCATCTTGAAGTACTCCTGTTTCGCTTTCACCAGGTGCAGAAGTAGGTACGATATCCAAATCAACATAACTTAAACTTATACCAATTGACCTGCCTTGAATTCTATATTTGTCTTTATAATGTTTTTCTAAAAATGGAACAAATAAATCCAAAGCCTCCTCTGGTGTAAACTCTTCAGAGTCTAATTTCGTTACAACAATTACATCGACATCTGATTTATTGCCGTTTTTGGGTTTTACTGCTGTGGAACGTCGGTAACTTCCCTGTAAGAAAGTACTAATAATAATCTTTGATAATGTTTCATCTTCCTCTAATCTCCTTCTTAATGTCGTATGCCCTGTTTTCAAATCCTTCACTTGATTGTCAGACAAACGAATATTAGATAGAAAATCTTTAAAATATGACGGTACAGTAGACATAAATAATCCTCCCTTAATTAGTAAAACTTATTGATTGTGAATACGTACAAGAATTCCTTTGCTCAAAATCATATTCATATAGAATACATTTGCCAAATCCAACTGAATTTTGACCTAAGAAAAACATAAATGCATTTGGAGCAGCAGCAAAAATATGTAGTGTTGCACGCCGTTCCACAGTGCTTCTTCTGCCAATAGCGTTATAAACTGAATTAGCTAAAGCAGTTGCATGTGTTCCATCTTCTATCGAAAAATTTGTAGCACCAACATCGCTTGGCGTACAATTAATGATAAATCCAATTGATAGATTGTTTTCTTTTATGAATTTTACCACGTCATTGTAAATGTTACGAGTGACATTTAATACTAATGCAGAATCATATTGATTCTCATTAAACTTTTCGTGGGAAATATCCCAATTAGTATAGTTCCTTTTAGATGACAGTTTCACATCCCATAATACAGTGCCATTGGTCGACGATTTTTGTATCGGAAATACGTTGATACCTGATTTGCTATCAAGAATTCTTCCTGCTGCAAAGGCTATAGACGCATGTGTATCTAAAAATATTTGATATGCATACTTGTTGCTTGTATTTGTGAGCAAAAATTCCTCCAAATTTCTATAAATATCTTTGTTCCAATCGTATTCACCCTTTATATTGCGACCATCAAACTTATTAATGAATGATAAACAACTCTCTGTGTCTTTTTCCAAGTTTTCTGCTCCACGGGTAAAGCTTTTCACACCAATAGATATTCTTTTAGGGGAATACTTATCGGCAACAAGAAAAATGCGTTTTTCCATTTCTCCATCAAAGTCTTTTCTATCAATACCTTTACCATGTGTTGAAGAAATCATCTGATCATTTACAGTCGCTGAAGCAATAAACCTAATTTGGTCAAACGTCATCATTTGATTGCTATCTGAAATATACTGATGCAACGAATCTCTTACAATTTTTTCTAAAACTTCTATTTCAAACGGCAAAATAAAAAACCGTATTCTCTTATTATCAAGCAAATCTGTATCAAACCCATTTAGCGACGATTTTGCTTCTTTATCAAGCACTTTCCCATAATACTTTTCGATTGACTTTATAAATGTATTGGCGGACTTATCACATTGCCCGATTAAAAATAATTCATATTCAGGACTTTCTATATCCTTTATAAGGTCATCTAGCCATATTTTGATGTCTGATTTGGTAAAAGTATTTATCGTTGATTTTACTTGTATGCATTTAACAATTTGATTTTGCTGCTCTAATGCTATATCAACCTTATCATTTGATGTTGGAAATTCGACATATATCTTATCCCAGTTACCTTTATCAGTTAAGGCCTCTAATACTGAAGCAAACCCCTGGTATAAAAATCCCCGTGATGCTTCTTTTCCACCCATAATCCTCACCCTTTCCATCATTTATTTGCTTTACTAATCCATGTGATATTCTATAAACAGGCTACCTATTAAATAACCCCAAAATATTTCAAAGCATCTTTGATTGCTTCTACCTTTTCCGCTGTCGGATGCTTCCTCGGCTGTTTCAATTCTTCTACCGCATTAGGAGCATCGTACATCGGCAAGCCTAAATCTCTCTTTACCTCTGCGATATATGCGGTATGTACCTTGAAGCCATATTTAGCTTCTATGTACTCCTTTATCATTTTGTAGGTCACTCGTTCCTTGGGCTTGTATTCTTCGGCTCTTTTAGCGATATTATCAAGCGGAACTTTTCCCTCACCCTCACCAAACTCAACTTTTATGTTGATATGTCCGTCTGGCTTTTTGTGGGAAAGCAGTACTACCGTCTCCACATGACTTGTATGTGGGAACAGGTCGAAAGCGGTGGTGGCGGTTATGGTATAGCCATTATCGTTAAGAAAACGTGCATCTCTGGCGAGGGTGGCGGGGTTACAGGAAACGTACACTACACGTTTGGGTTGTGCTTTAATTATTGCTGTGAGTGTTGATTCATCACTGCCCTTACGCGGCGGATCGAGAATAACCACGTCCGGCCGTTCGCCTTTTTCTATCAATTTCGGAACGATATTTTCTGCGCTGTCTGCGTAAAAAATTGCGTTCTCAATACCGTTTTTCACTGCATTTTCTTTTGCGTCTTCGATTGCACGTTCAACAATTTCTACACCTACAACGCTTTTTGCGTTTTTAGCGGCACACAGCGAAATTGTACCGATACCGCAATAAATATCCATCACGCTTGTATTTTCATCAATATCCGCATACTCCAAAGCTTTACTATACAGTTTTTCGGTCTGTACCGGATTGATTTGAAAAAAGCTTTGAGGGGAAATATCAAATTTTACTCCACAAAGTGTATCTGAAATCCTATCCTTACCCCAAAGAATTACATTTTCCTCCGTAAGCACAAGATTATTTCTCTTAGTATTAATATTCAGCACTATGCTTACAATTCTATCCGAAACATTTCTCAATTTTGAAATCAGTTTTTCACGTTTCGGCAAACTTTTTGCATTAACGGAAACGACAACCATAATCTCATTTGCAGAAAACGATTTACGAGTAAACACTCGTCTGACAATGCCTTTATGCGACCTTTCATCATATGCACTGACATTATTTTCATTCATATAATCAATTACCGCATCATTTATTTCCTTATTAATTTCATCACCAAGGCTGCAATCATCAAGCGGAATAATGTCATGACTTCGCATTGCGTAGAAACCGCAAACATTTTTACCATACACATTTCCGACAGGAAAAACCATTTTATTTCTATACCGTTCCGGCACATCCATACCGACAATTCCGTCAACCTTAAAATTCTCAAACTTGCCTATTCTCTGCATCGCATTCTCAACAATATCACGTTTTATATCAAGCTGTGCGTCATACTTTATATGACGAATTTGGCAACCGCCACACCTTTTATAATGTTGGCACATAGGCTCACAACGTTTATCCGACGGTTCTGTAATCTCCAACGCCTTACCGTATGCAAAATTTTTCTGCACTTTGACAACAAGCATTTTAATTTTATCGCCGTCCACCGTTTGCGGTACAAAAACCGCAAATCCGTCTATATGCGCAACTCCGTTACCGTCCGAAGAAACAGAATCTATACAAGCAACGTACTCTTTATTTTTTTCAACAGGAATCATAATTTACCTCTTATTTGTTTTGTATAATAGTTTTATTATATCATTCATTAATGGTATATGCAAGATTTTAGCAAAAAAAGAAGCGGTATAAACCGCTTCTTTTAAAATTCTTATTTAAGAATTAGTCGTTATTAACGATTAGGTAGATTTCTTGAGCTTCGTCCTTATCTGTAGTTCTAACTACTGCGAATACTACATCGTCGATAACATCTTCGTGTTCAAGGTTAAGAATATCTTGACCACCTACTGTTGTCTTAGCAGCCTTAACGTCAGGTGTTGATGCAATACCTTCGTCAAGAAGAACTCTTGAGTTATCTGATCTTGCTGCGAAGTCATATGTGTAGATCTTAGCGTTGCTGTAGTTTACTTCAAGACCTTCGTCATAGTTTACTACATACTTACCCTCAGCATTTGTTGTAACTGTACCGATTGTGATGTTGCTACCGCTCTTATCAACAACAGGACCGAATACAACGTTTACATCGTTGTCATCATCTGATAGAAGATCAGCGAACTTTGTATCTGCAAGAACTGATGATTGCTTCTTGAATGCGTTAGTTCTAAAGTCTTCAAATGATGAACCGTTTAGAACATTCTGAGCAGCGAATACTGAGTAGATTCTTGAGATGTAGCCTTCTGAGTTAGTAGCGTAAACAAGTACGTCACCTTCGTCAAATGCGTCTTCTGCAACTGTTTTACCAGCGTTACCTGTGATTACAACGTCATCATCAAGAACGAATTGCTTTTCTTCACCGTTTACAACCAAGTTGTAAGCTGTCTTATCGCCGTCTTTGTCGATTACTTCACTACCGTTGAAGATAGCAAGCTGTGTTTCTGAATTGAATACGCTTGATGTACCTTCTGTAATGATTACGAATCTGTATGTGTTGTCTGACTTAGACTTATCATAACCGTAAGCCACATAGTTGCTACCGTCATTTAGAGATGAAACAACTGAATATGAATCCTTTGTATCAACTTCTGATAGGTCAAGGATTACTGTTGAGTCAGCCATCTTAACTGAACCAATCTTGTTACCTGATTCTTTGTATTCAGCATCAGCAGCTGTTGGAGCGATTACGCCACCATTCTTAATTGTGATCTTGTTTGAAGATGAGCTTACTGAATATTCTACAACCTGTTCCGGATAAGCAACTGACTTAGGTTGTGATGTGCTATATTTAGGTTCATCAAAAGCTACTACCTTTGATTGCCAATCTTTTGTTGTTGTATCTATCTTATTTTCCTTTTTAGCATCTGAATAGAATGTAGCATACTTCAAGTATGTTGCATATTCATTAACCTTATCGCTGTCTACTTTGTACTCTTCTTCAGTACCTTTCTTAGTAATGATTTGAGCCATGTAGTCGCCGCCGGCCTTCTTGTAGATGTTCTTCAATACGCCGTAGTTCTTTGATACTGAGTTTTCGTCAGCCTTAGCGATTCTGCCGAAGTGATCAAGGTATAGGCTATATTCTGTTGATGTTTCAACATCGATATCCATACCTTCAGCAGCCTTATACTTTGTACCGCCGATTGTGTATTCACCCTTTGAATCGTTAATGCTTGTGCACTTAACGCCGTCAACAACGTTTCTTGTAACGATTACATCATAGAAGCTTGAATCCTTGAATGAACCTGTTGTATCGTATGAAATGTTAAGTACGTCGTTTTGTTGAAGATCTTTAGCTTCGATATCTTTACCGTCAAGTTTGAATGAATATGTGTAGTTATCATCATCCTTGTTTACTGTCATCTTAGCTTGGATACCTGATGAATATGTATCGAAGTTTACTGATGTTTCGTTTGTCTTGTCGATAACTTCATCAACAATAGCTGTTACATATGAAGATACCATGATTGTGTTATACTTAGCTGATGTGCTTGTTGAACCAGTTTCTGTTTCCTTTTGAAGTGTTACAGATGCTGTTTCGTTCTTATCAAGATAATCTCTTAGCTCTGCAATAGATTTTGATGATTCAACGCCGTTGATATAGATTGTAACGCCGTTTGTTGTATCAAGTTGATACTTTGTTGAACCCTTTGTTGTACCTGCCGGGAAGAAGTAAAGAGCTTCGTCTGTTGACTTGTTTTCATCAAAGTCTTCTGAAGCAACTGTTACGCTCTTGTTTGCAGCAGCAGCAGCGATTGAAAGAATTGTGAATTCATCATCGTCATTCTTTTGGATAAGTGCCTGAGAATATGTTCTTAGGTAGTTATCAGCCTTTGAATCGCCGATGTACATATCTTCTGAAACAGGTGAATCTGCCTTAACTTCTTCATCGTCGAAGTTGTCAGCTTTTTCAACTTGGAATGTAACCTTGTCAGTATCAACTGAACCAGTCTTGCTTGTTTCTGTTACACGACCGTATACTTTGTATGCGTCATGCTTTTCTGTGAATAGAGTTTCGTATGCTCTGCCTTCTTTACCGTCTCTTACTTCAAGATTAGGTGTCTTTGAACCGTTCCACTCTGTCTTCCAGCTTGCGATTACGCAAAGAGGAGCGTCCATAGCGTTGTCGATCATTTGAGCAACCTGAGCTCTTGTAAGTTCTGTGCTGTCTGTGATACCTGAGATACCCTTTGTGATATCAAGTGAAGCAGCATATGTCTTGTAGCCTGTTGGCCATCCGCCTTGAGCTTGTGCATATGTTTCGTAACCGATAGCACTTACAAGCATCTTTTGAGCCTGTACATATGTAACGTTAGCGTCTGGATCAAATTCTGTATCGCTCATACCTGCGATGAAACCGTTAGCAACACCTTGGTTGATGTAGCCTTTAGCCCAGTGATCTGCTGAAACATCAGCGAACTTTGTTGATTCTGTTGATGCCTCTGCTGATGAACGTTCTGCAAGAGCGTCAACGATCATCTTTGTGATTTCAGCTCTTGTTACAAGCTTATCCGGACCGAATGTGCCGTCATCATAACCGCTGATTACGTCAAGAGCTGAAAGTTCTTGAACAGCCTGTGCGTAGCTTGCTGTAGATTCTACGTCAGGGAAATCAACTGCGAAAGCGGCAACTGAAGATGCTACCATAGTAAGAGCAGCAACTGATGAAATTACCTTTTTGAGATTCTTATTCATAGTCTCAAATCCTCCCTTTTTGATTCTTTGTTTGTGAAGGGTTTCCTTAAATGTTTTGTATGCACCCTTCTTTGCATTACAAAACTACATTACACATTGATTATACCACGCAAACTGTGTATAAGTCAATGACGTATTACAGTTGTAAAAAAACTGTAATTCTTGTCACATCTCGGCTACAACCTGCTTTGCCGTTTTGTGACTCATATTACGGTAACAATTTTCAACTAACGCTTCTACCCTATTATTCGAAAACTGCTACTGAATATTTTACTCTTTCATAAAGCTGTTGTCAACTACTTTTTTCTGCCAACCCGATCTTTTTCATAAAATTTTATAATTAGCACAAAATCTATGTCCAATTCACGGATTTTTTGGTCAAATTGATTATGTCAACCAATGCTTTTATGTTTTACAATAGATTAGACGTATGTTTTCCGAAAAAGTTCCGCTTTTTTTGAAAAAATTTTAAAAAATTTATTGAAATCATTATTTTTTCTTAATATAATAGTGTAAACAAACTGAAAGGACTACACATATGGCTAAATATTATGCCGTCAGAAACGGCTATCATACAGGAATTTTTAACACTTGGGACGAATGTAAAAAGGAGGTTTCCGGTTTTTCGGGTGCGGAATATAAAAGTTTCACAAAGCTTGAGGACGCAAAAGCTTTTTTAGGCGAAAACGAACAAATCAGTTTATTCGATGAACCGAAAGAAAGAAAAAGCACCGCCGTTGCATATGTTGACGGAAGCTACAACATCTCCACAAAAGAATATGCGTGCGGAGTTATTATTTTCTATGAGGGGAAAGAAACGACATTCAGCCGAAAATTTTCAAATCCCGAAAACGCCTCAATGAGAAATGTTGCGGGTGAAATTGAGGGTGCAAAACTCGCAATGCAGTTTTGCATTGACAATCATATAGAAGAAATAGACATTTATTACGATTACGAAGGTGTCGAAAAATGGTGTACGGGTGTTTGGAAAACCAACAAATCCGGCACAATTTCTTACAAGCAATTTTATGACGAAATAAAAAAATCGGTAAAAGTTTCATTTAACAAGGTAAAAGGTCACTCCGGCGACAAGTACAACGATGTCGCCGACAGACTCGCAAAAGACGCTTTGGGAATTAAATAAATTATTTCTGCAGCAATGCAAAAACAGACAAGCCAATTAACCGACTTGTCTGTTTTTCTTTTAATACTTTTTCAAATCACAATACACTCTTATCCAACCGGTGTCAAGTTCTTTACTGCTCTTTTCCTGCCAAATATAGATTAAATCATTTTCAATCTTAACGCTGCCGTTATGGATTTGACTGTCATTATCGTTTATCACAACCGACGATGTATCAAATTGGATATAATATGCCGGTTTTGTTTCATCGTCAACATCAAGTGCGAATTTGAACATATCATTATTTTTATTGTCATTTACTATCGTCAAACCGTCAGGATAATAATAGTAATTGCCGTTATATCTGATTATTGACGCACCGAACGATTTTTTACCGTCCTCCTGTGCCGCCTCGGTTACAAAGTCATTCCATTCCCATGATGCAAGTTCAAATCTTCCATTTGTGCCGCTGTCAACTATAAGCGGTGCAATGTCATCATCTCCGACAACATCAATTACAAACTGTGCATATGCGCTGTTATCCCAAAGCGAACTTGAGTTTGACTTAACCGTAAGATGTGTCTGTCCCGATTTTTTCATATTAAGCTTATCCGCCGTTACGGTATACTTGCTTCTCGGAAGTTCTTCCCTTGCACCGCCTGCATATACTGCCGTTACAGTCAAGTTCTTTATAACCTTATCAACTTCTCTGCCTATGAACACCATTTTAGTCGGATTATTTTCGTCAAGCATATCGTCCTCATAATACGTATCAGGTCCGCTTACCGTCAAATATGCGATTTTTTCGCCGATTTGCGGTTTTTCCGCCACTTCAACCGACACGTCTTTCATAAGTGCGAACTTAATCTCTTTATCCGATATATCCTTATGCTTTTTACACATAAGCGCAAGTTTTTCTTCACCTGTTCTGATATAATAATTTGTCGACGGATATTTTTTACTTAATCCGGTCTTTTCATTAAGGCTTGAAATCAATTTTTGATAATTTCCGTTTTGGATAAGGTCGTGCCAATATGTTTCGCCTGTTTTCATTTCGTCCGTAAGCTCGTCCGAAAGCATATTCAGCATTATGCTCATATGCGTACTGCACTTTGCCTTATTACGATTTATAACGCACTGCACAAGTGACGGCACTATTACCACGCACGACAAAACAATTACAACCGCTCCGACACCGAATTCGACCGGTTTTATTTTCTTAAATTTTGAGCCGATTGACGAAAATATATTTCCCAATTTTTTCTTAATCTTTTGTAAATTTATTTTTTTCAAATTATTTTTTTTCAAAACTGCACCTCAAATTATAATTTTCTGTAAACCGCAAAATACATTGTTGTAAAGCACGCCAAACCGCCTATCAAATTTGAAATCGGCTCTGCCAAAAATACTCCGTTTACTCCGAACCATATCGGAAGAAGAAGTATAAGCGGTATTACCACTATTCCCTTTCTCAATATAGAAAAGAATATCGCAAACTTCGCTTTTCCTATTCCGACAAACACCGTCTGTCCCGTAAACATAAACGCCATAAGGAAAAATCCGAAAAAATATATATGCAATGACGGTACACCGGCAGTTATAAGTGCCGCATCGGCAGTGAATATTCCTATAAGGAATTTCGGAATCAGCAAAATTATAAACCATGCCACTGTACTGTATATAATAAGCATTGCCGCCAAATACCGTATCGCCTCTTTAACCCGTCCGTTTTCACCTGCACCGTAGTTAAAGCCGATTATCGGCTGTGCACCGTTTCCCAAACCCGTTACAGGCATTTGCAAAACTTCTCTTATAGAATTGATTATAGTCATAACTCCGACATACACGTCTGAGCCGTAATTCTGCAAACTTACGTTACACGCAATCTGTACCGCGCTGTTTGTCACCGACATTGTAAATCCCGAAAGCCCTAAAACAAGTATCTTCTTTACACGTTTTGCCTGACAGCGCATTGCGGAAAGTTTTATTTTTATAATCGTATTTTTGCCGGTTAAAAATTTAAACGTCCAAACCGACGCGGCAAGCTGTGACAAGACTGTTGCAAGTGCCGCACCCTGTACGCCCATTATATATATAAATATCGGGTCTAAAATGATATTCAGCACCGCTCCGATTACGACGGTAAGCATACCCGTTTTACCGAAGCCCTGTGCATTTATGAACGAATTAAGTCCCAAACTCATCATAACAAATACGTTACCCAAAAGGTAAATCGTTATATATGAATTTGCATATTCAATCGTATTTTCACTTGCACCCAAAAGATACAAAAGCGGTCTTTTTACGATTAATCCGACAACCGTAAGACACAAACCGAATATTACAAGCAGTGTCACGCTGTTGCCGAGTATCGCCTCAGCCTCTTTTTCGTTGCCCTCACCGCGTTTTATCGAAAACAACGGTGCACCGCCCATACCGATAAGGTTTGCGAAAGCGATTACAATAGTTATAATCGGCAGACAAACTCCGACGCCTGTCAATGCAAGCGAAGAATTTTCGCCCATTCTTCCTATATAAATTCGGTCTACTATACTGTAAAGTACATTGATAAGCTGTGCAAGCGTCATCGGAATAGAAAGTCTTAATATATTTGATATTATACTTCCCTTTGAAAAATCGTTTACTACTTGTTTAGCCATTCTTCCGCCGCCTCAATTTGTGTTTGTATTTCTTTTTCAAGTATTCCGTCCGAATTTTCTTCAACCTTACAAATCACTTTACTTTGAGTCGTAAACATCACTCGGACAAAAAACTTATCCTCGACTTTATCGTATATTCTTCCGGCACTGAGCGTACCGCCGGCAATACTCGCCGGACTGTTTGCGATATATCCGACCTTGCCGATTATCGGCAATTTTACGGTTATCGCCTCTGAATCATATTTGTTTGACGGCTCTTTTACGCAGATAAGCACGTTTCCTATTGCAAAAGGCTTTTTATGATAATAATTCGCAAAGCCCGTTACCGTTACATACAAATCCTCCATAAATCCGCCCCCAATCATCAATATATTATCCGAACCTGTAAACAGGTTCAAAAATCATATTTGTTATTATATCATTTTATATTTGTTTTGTCTACTTTTTTTACTACTCCTTCACCGTCAAATAAAGGAATAAAGCTTTCCGAAACAGTACCGCCCTCCTGCACAAAAGCATTTTCGACACCGATTTCAACCGCAAAGTCAAGCACTTCGTCATATTCGCTTTCCGTAACTTTTCTGTTTATTTCGGGATATTTTAAAACACTTTCAAGCGGTGTGTACTGATTCATTATGCTCATATAAATATCATCGCCGTATGTGTTATACAGATATTTAATCACTCTTTTTGAATTGTCGGTATATGACGGCAAAACAAGATGTCTTACGATTATTCCGCGTTTCATCATATAGTTTTCGTCAAATTCACAACCTCCGGCTTGTCTTACCATTTCATCTATCGCTCTTTTTGCGTGTATCGGATAATCCTCTGCTTTTGAATACTTTTTTGCAAGTACGCTGTCGGCATATTTAAAATCCGGTAAATAAATATCTATATAACCGTCAAGCATTTTCAGTGTATCAACGCTTTCATAGCCGCCGCAGTTATACACAATCGGAATATCAAGTCCTTTTACCGCATCGAGTGCCTTTATAATATGCGGTACATAATGAGTTGGTGTTACAAGATTTATATTGTTTGCGCCTTTATCCTGAAGTTCAAGAAATATTTCCGCCAACCTGTCCGATGTTATTTCAAAGCCTTTATGCTCCGAAGATATTTCTCTGTTCTGACAATACACGCACCCAAGATTACATCCCGAAAAAAACACTGTTCCCGAACCGCTCTCACCGGAAATACACGGTTCTTCCCACATATGCAGTGCGGCACGTGCCACATAAAGCTTATCGCTCTGACCGCATACACCGACTGTCCTGCTTCTGTCAACACCGCAGTTTCTCGGACAAAGTCTACATTCTCTGTAATAATTCATCGCAATATTTCCATAACCTTGTCAAATGCCGCCGCTGTCTTTTCCAAATCAGCCTTAGTATGTGCGTCAGACAAGAACAGCGACTCAAATTGCGACGGTGCAAGATAAATACCCTGTTTAAGCATTTCGTTAAAGTATACTTTGAATTTTTCGGTGTTCGACTTTGACGCGGTTTCGAAATTTGTTACGTCATTGTCCGTAAAGAATACACTCATCATTGAGCCTACTCTGTTTACACGAACATTCACACCATATTTTTCAGCCGACTTTTTAAATTCACTCTCAAGATATGCACCCTTTTGTTCAATTTCTTCATATATATAGGGGTTTTCCTGCAAATATTTAATCTGTGCGTTACCCGCCGCCATTGCAAGCGGATTACCCGACAATGTACCTGCCTGATAAACAGGACCTGTCGGCGAAACAAATTCCATAATCTCACGTTTACCGCCGTATGCGCCGACAGGCATACCGCCGCCGATAATTTTTCCGAATGTGACAATATCCGCGTCCAAACCAAATCTGCCTATTGCACCCGACGCAGATAATCTAAATCCCGTCATAACCTCGTCCACAATAAACACGCTTCCGTACTTTTTCGTTATCTCGCGAATTTTCTGCAAATATCCGTCTTTAGGCGGTACAACACCCATATTTCCTGCTACAGGCTCAATTATAACTCCGGCAATTTCATTACCCATTTTTTCAAATGCGTCCTCTATTGCGTCAATATCATTGTACGGTAAAACAAGCGTATACTTTGCAAAATCTTCAGGCACACCTGCCGATGACGCACTTCCGAAAGTTGCCGCACCCGAACCGGCTTTTATAAGAAGCGAGTCGCTGTGTCCGTGATAACAGCCCTCAAACTTTATTATTATATTTCTGCCCGTGTAACCTCTTGCCAGACGTATCGCAGACATAGTTGCCTCCGTACCCGAATTAACCATTCTCACAACATCAACACAAGGAACAAGCGAACAAATTCTCTTTGCAAGCTCCGTTTCGGCAAGGCAAGGTGCACCGAAAGACATACCTTTATCGCAAGCCTCCTTAACCGCCTCCAAAACGATTTCCTTACAGTGTCCCAAAAACATAGGCCCCCATGAGCCGACATAATCTATATATTCGTTTCCGTCAATATCGTATATCTTACTTCCGTTTGCACGTTCTATAAAAAGCGGATAAGTTCCGACATTCTTAAACGCTCTTACAGGCGAATTAACTCCGCCGGGTATATATTTTTTAGCCTCGTCAAAGGCTGTTTTGCTTTTTGATGTATCCACAATATATCATTCCTTTTCTAAACAGATAAAAAAATTATACACCCTACTTAATTTATTGTCAATTCCCTTGATTTTTCGATATAATAGTGTTAAAATAGACAAGATATATCTAAATATATCCGTTTTCGGTAAACAAGTGTTTTTATATTTGTTTTCAAAAGGAGAAGCAGGGTGAAATTCCCTCACAGTCACGCTACCGTACAGTCGGATCGCCTGCCGAAAATCGAGCGCATTTGTGCCTACGAACGATGGGTCAATGGCGGAATCATTCAGATTTTAAGCCATAGGATTTACCCAATCCCTACGGCTTTTTTTGGTATGTGAAAATCACAAGTTTTCTGCACTCCCAAAAAGTTTCATAACTGATTTAAGTGGTCACTTGTGTGCTAAAACATATTTCATAATAAGAAAAGGAGAAAAATTTATGTCTTTAGCAAACAGGAAAACAAAACTATTGGTGGCAATGCTTTCACTACTGCTTGTCATTCCTATGACAAACGCATTCGCAATGCACATTATGGAGGGTTATCTTCCTCCGAACTACTGTATTATATGGGGAGTTGTATGTATACCGTTCCTTATCGCAGGCGGTATCAGTATGCAAAAGCAAGCAAAAAAGAATAACAAAACAAAAATACTTCTTGCACTTGCAGGAGCTTTCGTTTTCATTCTTTCATCGCTTAAAATCCCTTCAGTTACAGGAAGTTGTTCACATCCGACAGGTACAGGACTCGGTGCAATTCTTTTCGGACCGTCGATTATGTCTTTACTCGGTATAATCGTGCTTTTGTTCCAGGCACTTCTTCTTGCACACGGCGGACTTACAACGCTTGGTGCAAACACATTTTCAATGGCGATTGCCGGACCGTTCGTTTCATTCGGTATATACAAGCTTTGCCAAAAGCTTAACGCACCGAAAGGTCTTGCAGTATTTCTTGCCGCAACAATAGGTGATATATTCACTTATGTGGTAACATCATGTCAGCTTGCACTTGCATTCCCTGACCAAAACTTCTTTGCATCACTTGTAAAGTTTATGGGAATCTTCGCGGTTACACAGGTTCCGATTGCCATTGCAGAGGGTATTCTGTCTGTTATGATATTCAATGTATTGGCTAAGAACTGTACAAACGAACTTAAGCAGCTTAATGTTATATAAGGGGGTATATATTAATGAAACTTTGGGTTAAAAATACAATATTGGCAGTTATACTTGTTCTTATAATTGCCGTACCGCTACTGTTTATGGGCGGTCACGAATTTGGCGGTTCTGACGACCAAGCATCAGACGCCATAAGTGAATTGGACGAAAGTTACGAGCCATGGTTTGAGCCGTTCTGGGAGCCGCCGTCAGGTGAAATCGAGTCACTTTTCTTCTGTCTTCAGGCAGGAGTGGGCGCCGGTATTGTCGGCTTTGTACTTGGCAGAGTAACAGCTAAAAAGAAAAATGATAATTGATAAATTAGCATATAATTCAAAACTCAGAAATATTGCACCTATTTCAAAACTTCTGTTTTCAATGTCGGTGCTTGTTATCTGCATATGGGCAAACAGCTTTTTGGTAAGCGTATTTACTGCGCTTACTATGCTGTTTCTTATTATTTTTATAGGAAAAACATCGTATAAAAACGTATTTCATCTTATGACTGTCCCGATAGTTTTTATTATTATGGGTTCAGCCGCAATAGCAATTTCAATCGGTCAAAATTCAAGCGATATGCTTTTTTCACTGCATTTCGGCAATACTTATTTCGGCGTGAGCCATACAAGTCTTTTATCGGCTGTTCGCGTTATGATTAAGTGTTTCGGTGCGGTAAGCTGTATGTATTTTCTTTCACTTACCACGCCTATGGTCGATTTATTCACTTTGCTCAGAAAAAGCATTATACCGAATTTTATAATCGAAATTGCGGAACTGATTTACAGATACATTTTTGTGCTGTTTGACGTATCGCACAGAATACACACCGCTCAAGACGCACGTTTGGGGTACAGCAATCTTCGTGTAAGCTACCACTCAACGGCACAGCTTGCGTCAAACCTTTTTATACGTTCCTTTAATCAAGCCGAAAAAACGTATACCGCTATGGAGTCACGCGGTTATGACGGCGAAATCAACGTTATTATGCCGAAGATTAATCATTCGGTCAAATTTAACGTATTTGCGGTCATATACGTCGTAATTACAACAGCGATTGCGATATTTTCAAGAAAGGCGGGGATTTGATGAATATTATCGAAACAGAAAACCTTTCATATAAATATGATGAAAGCCATTTTGCTCTTTCGGATTTGAGCATTGGCTTTGAAAAAGGGAAAATTACAACAATTCTCGGTGCAAACGGAGCAGGCAAATCAACATTGTTTCTGAATATGAACGGAATTTTAAAGCCGCATTCGGGGACAGTAAAATTTATGGGTAAACCGATAGGTTATTCAAAAAAGGAAATCAGAGAATTAAGAAAAAGTGTCGGAATAGTTTTTCAAGACCCCGACGACCAGCTTTTTTCCGCGTCTGTTTTTCAGGATGTGTCTTTCGGTGCAATGAATTTGAAATTGCCGCAGGACGAAGTTGTTCATCTTACCGAAAATGCACTTAAACGCACAGGTATTTTTGATTTAAAAGACAAACCTACCCACGCATTAAGTTTCGGTCAGAAAAAACGTGCCGCAATAGCCGGCATACTTGTTATGTCGCCGGAGGTAATCATTCTTGACGAGCCGACAGCAGGTCTTGATCCAATGGGCGTAAGTGAGCTTATGCACCTTCTTCGCGACATATGCGAAAATGAGGGTACAACAATTATAATGTCAACGCATGATATTGACGTTGTGCCGATTTATTCGGACTATGTTTACGTTATAAATCACGGTAAGTTACTTACAGACGGTACTCCCGAAGAAGTATTCTCAAATCCGACGCTTTTGCGTGAACATAATTTAAGATTGCCGAGAATTGCACATCTACTTGAAATTTTGAATAAATGTGATAAACTTAATGTAGACTTCTCAAAAGCCACTATTGGCAAAGCAAGAGAAGAAATTTTAAATCTTATAAGGGGTAAATAACTATGGCAAAATTCTATTCCGTCGGAGTCGGTGCAGGTGACGGTTCATATATAACTCTCGGTGCGCTTCGTGCATTGGAACAGGCTGATATAATCGCCGTTCCCGTTAAAAAATACGGAGAAAAATCAACTGCACTTGAAATAATCCGCAAGGAATTTGATACGGATAAAAAAGAAATTTCAGAACTTGAATTTCGCATGAGCGGGGACACTAAAATCAGAGAGGAGTCCCGCAGAAATTCATCCGAAAAAATTATATCGGCGTTAAAAGACGGAAAAGATGTTGCAATGGTTACTCTCGGTGACGTTTCGGTTTACAGTACCTGCACATACGTTCACAATGCAGTGAAAAATGCAGGCTTTGAACTTGAAATTATACCCGGTATAACTTCATTTTGTGCCGCTGCGGACAAGGCACAAATAAGTCTTTGCGAGGGAAACGAATCGGTTGCGATTATTCCCTCGCTTAAATCAAATTTACTTGAAAAATATATTGCCGATTTTGATACGGTTGTGATTATGAAATCGGGCAACGATACAGATGTAATATACGACATTTTAAAAAAGTACAGACTTGAAAACAACGCGATTGTTTCAAGCTGTATCGGTATGGAAAACGAAATTATCGAAAAAATACAAAAAGGCAAATCATACGGTTATTTTACAACCGTTATTGTAAGAAAATAATCAGAAAGGTTATGGGATAATGGAACTGCTTGCAGTGAGTATCAGCCACGAAAATACTCCAATATCAATTCGTGAGAAAGTATCTTTTACAAAGAAAAAACAGGCTGAAATTTTAAAGTATATAAAACAGAATATCGCTGAAGAATGTGTGCTTTTGTCCACTTGCAACCGTTGTGAATTTTATCTTGCGGGGTATAATATGAAAGATAAATTCATTGACTGTTTAGTGTCCCTAACCGATGAATTTGTTAAAAAGTACATAAGCATATATGAGGGCGACGATTGTTCGCGTCATCTTGCACTTACCGCGTCGGGGCTTAAATCCATGATTCTCGGTGAGGATCAGATTTTAGGTCAGGTTAAAGACGCGCACGAATTTGCAAAAGAACATTTGTGTTGCGGAAAATATCTCAACACACTTTTCCGTATTTCCGTAACGGGTGCAAAAAAAGTTAAAACGGAAACGCTTTTATCGAAAACTCCTGTTTCCGCGGCAACTATTGCAATAAAACAGTGTCAAAATATTTTGGGGACACTAAATAACAAAAACATATTAATTATCGGTGCAAGCGGAAAAACAGGCTCTATCGTTCTTAAAGATTTACTGTCCCTTGACGGTGTAAATATTTATGCCACTTCGCGTACGCATGACGGCATTATAAACCACATTGACGGTGCGATTACCGTTGATTACGACAAGCGTTATGATAATCTTGATATGTATGACGCCGTAATCAGTGCCACATCCAGTCCGCATATCGTACTTGAAAAAAGCAGAACAAAAAACGCAATAAAGACTTGTAAAAAGCGAGTTTTTATCGACCTTGCAGTACCTCGTGACATTGAGATATTCGAGGATGAATACACAGTTTACAAAAATATTGACGATTTAACCGAAATCGCGGACAATAACAACAGAATTAAACAACAGGAAATTATGAAAGCCGAAAAAATTCTTCAAAAATATATTGATGAATTTCGTATATGGAAACTTTTTTCCGAAAGCGAAACATTATTCAAATCGGCAGAGAATAAAATTGAAAACGAGAGCGAAAAGAACACTTTTCGCCATAAAATATATAATCTGAAATCAGACAACAATTATGCAAAATTCAGTGAATTTATTATTTTGCTTAGGGAGAAATTAACGTGAGTATAATAAAAATCGGCTCAAGAAAAAGCCAGCTTGCAATCAAGCAAACAGAGGCTGTAATCAAAAAATTGAAAGAGCATTTTCCAAACGACACTTTTGAAATTGTCGGCATTTCAACAAAGGGTGACCGTCAGCTTGATAAGTCGCTCCAAAGTTTCGGCGGAAAAGGTGTTTTTATAAAAGAAATCGAAACCGCACTTTTAAGCGGTGAAATAGATATGGCGGTGCATAGTGCAAAGGATATGCCGACAGAAATTTGCAACGGTCTTACGATAAGTGCCGCACTTCTTCGCGACGACAGAAGTGATGTGCTTGTTCATTTTGGAGACACTGAATTATCCGATATAAAAATAATCGGTACAGGCAGTGCAAGACGCCAGTCACAGGCTGAAAAACTGTTCCCGAACGCTGTTTTTAAGCCAATCAGAGGTAATATCGGCACTCGTCTTGAAAAAGTCAAAAACGGTGAATACGATGCGGTTATTATGGCTCGTGCCGCAATAAACCGTCTTGCCGTTTCCGACGTTAAAATCGAAAATCTCGGCGATAATTTCATATGCGCCGCAGGTCAGGGTATTCTTGCCATTGAAACTGTCGTCGGCAAAGCCGATAAATACGCACAGGCGATAAATGATAAAGTCGCAATGACCGAATTAAAATGCGAACGCGCATTTTTGCAGTACACAGGCGGTGGCTGTCATGCACCGTGCGGTGCGTCGGCTGAATTTAACGGTAAAGAAATTAAAATGTGTACGTTTTTCAAAGAAAACGACAAAGAAATTTATCTTGAAATGTTCGGAAACGATCCGATATTACTCGGCAAAAAAATGGCTGAAATAACGCTTGATAAAATTAAGGAGTAAATCAAATGGTATATCTTGTAGGTGCAGGCCCCGGTGACAGCGGATTAATCACGCAGAAAGGTCTTGAATGTATAAAAAAAGCGGACGTCATAATTTACGACCACCTTGCAAATCCGACTTTATTGAGCTATGCAAAAAACGACTGTAAATTGATTTATGCCGGAAAAATCGCAGGCAATCATCACATGGTACAGGAGGAAATCAACAAAACCCTTGTTGAACACAGCCGTTTAGGAAATGTTGTACGTCTGAAAGGCGGCGATCCGTTTATTTTCGGTCGCGGAGGTGAAGAAATTATCGCGCTGATCGAAAATAATATTGACTACGAAATTGTACCCGGTATTTCTTCTTGTTACAGTGCCGCCGAATATTGCAGTATTCCAGTCACTCACCGCGGAGTTGCAACTTCATTTCACGTTATAACAGGTCACGAAAAAGTCGGAAATGAAACGGTTAATTACAGCGCACTTGCAAAACTCAGCGGAACGCTTGTTTTTCTTATGGGGCTTTCGTCTGCCGAAAATATAAGCAATAAGCTTATTGAAAACGGTAAATCGGAAAATACACCTGTTGCCGTAATTTCAAGCGGCACAACGCCGCGTCAAAAATGTGTTACGGGGACACTAAATAATTTATCTGCATTGGCAAAACAAATGACTTCTCCGGCGATAATTCTTGTCGGTGATGTGGTGAATTTAAAGCAAGATTGGTTTAAACAAAAAAATACAAAAATACTCACAACCGCAACACCGTTAATGAACAAAAGCATAAAAAATGCGGCGACCGATTTTGACATAACGGAGCTTCCTTTAATCAAAACAGTTCCGATTAATTTCGACTTGTTTTCAAAAGCGGATATAGCACACTTTTCACATATAGTATTTACAAGTGCAAACGGTGTTAAAATATTTTTTGAATATTTACAAAAATCAAAAACCGATATACGCACTTTAAGGGACACTAAATTCGCTGTTGTCGGGAAAAAAACAGCCGACGCACTTGAAAGTTACGGCATATATGCCGACATGGTTCCTCAAATTCATTCGGGACTTGAGCTTGCTCGCCTAATGTGCGAAAAGTGCAGCAAAAACGACAATATTCTTTTAATTCGAGCCGAAAACGGTGTAAGCACCATACCGAATATTTTAAGTGAAAATAATGTTAATTTCACCGATATGCACCTTTACAGAACAGAAACCGACAACTCAAAACAGGAACTTTTGAATTTATGTCTAAACGATACTGACTATGTCATATTATCAAGCGGTTCTGCCGCAAAGGCATTTTCCGAAATGGCAGACACATCAAATGTAAAGCTGATTTCAATAGGAAACGAAACAACAAAATCCGCCGAAAAATGCGGGCTTAAAATTTATAAAACAGCCGACAATGCAACCGCAGAAAGCATTATCGACTGTATCAGGAGGGACACTAAATGATCAGACGACCAAGACGACTTCGTGTGACAAAACAAATTCGCGACCTTGTACACGAAACTTCGATTGACAAAACAGACTTAATATATCCGATGTTCATAATTGACGGCGAAACAGAAGATATTCCGTCAATGCCGAACATCAAGCGATACTCGCTTACCGACCTGCCGTCCGCACTTGATGAAGTGGTTTCGGCAGGTGTCGGTGCGGTGCTTTACTTCGGTATTCCGAAAACAAAAGATGAATTCGGCAGTGAGGCATACAATGAATTTGGCATTGTTCAACGTGCAATCCGCCTTACAAAAGAACTGTATCCCGATTTAATCGTAATTGCCGATATTTGTCTTTGCGAGTACACTTCGCATGGTCACTGCGGTGTTATTGAACACGACTGTATCGTCAACGACAAGACTTTACCGCTTTTAGCAAAAGCGTCGGTGGCTTGTGCAAAAGCAGGTGCGGATATTGTTGCACCGTCGGATATGATGGACGGACGAGTAGGTGCAATACGTCAGGCACTTGACGAAAACCGCTTTGAGGACGTACTTATAATGGCATACAGCGTCAAATATTCATCATCATTTTACGGACCGTTCCGCGACGCAGCTGACAGTGCTCCGTCGTTTGGGGACAGAAAAAGTTATCAAATGGATTTCAGAAATAAAAAAGAGGCAATTATCGAAACACAGCTTGACATTGACGAAGGTGCGGACATAATCATGGTGAAACCCGGTATGCCGTATCTTGACATTGCAAAAACGGTCAGCGATACTTTTAGTGTCCCTCTTGCAATATATCATGTAAGCGGTGAATACTCAATGATTAAAGCCGCCGCACAAAACGGTTGGATTGATGAAAAGTCAATCGTCCTTGAAAGCCTTACCGCAATGAAACGTGCCGGTGCAAAAATGCTTATAACCTACTACGCGGTCGAGGCTGCAAAGTGGTTGGAGGAAAACTGATGTTTCCGATAATGCTGAATATACGCGGAAGAAAATGTACCGTTGCAGGCGGTGGAAATGTTGCGGAAAGAAAGGTTAAAACGCTTTTAAAATACGGTGCAGACGTAACTGCAGTAAGTCCTGTTTTTAAAGACGGATTTCCAAACGTCAAACGACTTGAAAAAGAATATTCCTCAAGTGACATAGAAAATTCTTTTCTTGTCATAGCCGCAACAGACAACAAAGAAGTAAATCAAACGATTTACAATGACGCAAAAAAGCGCAACATTTTAGTGTCCCTATCTGATGACACAGAGCATTCCGATTTTATATTACCGTCATCAAAAAACTACGATGACATAACGATTTCTGTTTCGACAAACGGCAAATCACCGGCACTTGCGAAAAAAATCAGCCAAATTAAATCAAACGATTTAGAATTTTACGCAAGCATTTTACCTATAATAGAGAAATACAGAAGTATTTTAATAAGCGAAAGCAGGGACACTAAAAAAGAAATATTAAATTTTATGGTTTCCGATGAAATGCTCGAAATTGCAAAAGAAAGTTTAGAATTATATGAACAGAAAATAAAGGAGAAAATATGAAAACTGCAATACTTGTCATAAGCTTTGGCACAAGCCACCGCGATACGCTTGAAAAAACAATCGGTGCTGTCGAAAAAAAGCTTAAATATGAATTTAAAACAGATGTTTTCCGTGCATTTACAAGCGGTATGATTATTAAAAAGCTACGTGAACGTGACGGAATAGAAATTGATACTGTAGATGAAGCACTTGAAAAATTATATAAAAGCGGTTACACAGATATTTTTTGTGTCCCTACTCACATTATGTGCGGTATTGAATACGACAAAGCTTGCAGAATGATTGAGAAATTTAACGACAAAATGAAAATCAGAATTTCTCGTCCGCTTGTTACCGAAACGAGTGACTATTACAACATTGTTGATATTTTCAAACACAGACTTACCGACAAAAACAGACTTTACGTTTTTATGGGACACGGCAGCGACCATTTTGCGAATGCCGCCTACCCTGCCCTTGATTATCACTTTAAAAATGCCGATATGAACAACGTATTTGTCGGTACTGTTGAGGGTTTTCCCGACCTTGAAACAGTCATCTCCCACGCAATGAAAACCGATATAAAGAATGTAACACTACTCCCGTTTATGCTTGTATGCGGCGACCACGCGAAAAATGATATGGCTGTCGAATGGAAAGAAGAATTTGAAAATAACGGTTTCAATGTCGAGTGTGACCTTACGGGACTTGGCGAAATTAAAGAAATACAAGATATGTACGCCGAGCATTTAAGAAATGTTTGGGGACAGTAAAAATGACTTAATTTTTAAAAATCATATAAAAAAAGTGCCTTTTGGCACTTTTTTATTTTGTTATTTTCAAAGTTTCTGCTTTTCCGTATTTTCTAAACAGTGTTTTACCCTCTTGTTGAGTTGTTTCCCAGCCTTTTGACGTTGTACGCGCATTACCGGCAACTTCAACAGTCATCATACCGCCGTCACAGAATTTAATCGTTGCACCATTATCATTCTTTGAAATTTTTGCAGGTACATTCACCGAAGTGATATTTATATCTTTATTTTCACCGTTCTTTGAAATCTTTACGCCTTTATCAAGTGACGTATAAATGCAGTTATCTTTTTTATATGCAACACTTGCGTCTATATTAAATTCATCAACCGTAACACCGTCGGCAAAAATCACTTTTACGCCGGTAGAATTTTGATAATTCTTATCATACAGCGGAATATCCTCATTTTTTGCCGCCGCCGACAAATACAAAGTATCATTATCCCACTTTGCACTGACCCTGCTGTTATATGCCGCCGCAGTCATCTTTGCAAGCTGATTTTCCTGTACGAAATTATAGCCGTAATCATCTACAAGCGTATCAACCTTTTTAATCTTCTCCTCCTCGCTGTCTTGCTCACGGTAAACGTAATCGCAGTGATTGTAGAAAAGAATAGGCACTTCATACTTTGCGGAAATCGCCGAAAATTCGCTGTTTCCGTTCGGTGTATTTGACGGTTGAAGCATAAGCTGACCGTTATCGAGATAGAACGGAACAAGAATTGAATTTTCCGCGCTTACTTCCGGTACAGCGATACTGTTCGGAGTCTGCGAACCGCTGTTCCAATAAAGTCCCGCATCAAACTGACTCTTGTATGTTCCGTCATAACCGCTCATATTATCAAAATGCGTGTCATAACCGATTTTACTTGTTCTCCATGTATGCTGATTTACACCACTGCCTATCCATGGAAGTCCGTATGACTCAAACGCATTTTTCTGATATTCAAGCTCCCTTTGGTCATGCGTACTGTCGGCATATTCATTTGAAAGTGCGTGTACACCGACATAGATTCCTCTGTCCTTAAAGCCGTCAAGCTGTTTCTGCAATTTTTCACGATACGGAAAATAATCGCTGTCTATAGGCACAGCCATACCGTATTCAAGTGAGCCGACAACCAAATCTTTGTTGCCGTCACCGTCAATATCATAAAATCGCGGTACACTGTTCGCACCGAATTTCAGATTATTATTACCCTTATAATTGCTTTCATTGCCTTCAATATAACCGTTAAAAACATTATTTTCAAACTTCGCGATATATCCCTCAAACGTACCTGCGTAAAGCTCATTCACGCCGTCACCGTCTGCGTCGGCTATACAAGGCGAACACCAACTTTGACCTGTATCAACGGTTTCGTAAGCATTAAACAAAACACTGTACTCACCCATATCGCCGTAATATATTCTCATTTCGCCGTTTCGTGAGCCGACCGCCATATCAAGCACGCCGTCACCGTTCAAATCATCGATTGACGGCATTGCGTCGGTAAGTCCTGTTTCAAGAATGATGCCTTGATCGTCAAGCACCATACCGTCAGATCTTTTAAAGCAATGGATACTTCCGTTTTCATCACCTGTAATTATTTCATCAACACCGTCATTATCAATATCGGCAGTTGTAGGTGATGAATATGCACCGACCGAAATTTGATTTCCGTCCATATCGGTAAACATAGTCGCAACGTCAAGTTCGTAATTCGATTTCATTCCCGTACCCTCGAAATAGTACAGTTTTCCGTCCGCACTTCCGCAAATCAAGTCCATCTTGCCGTCACCGTTAAAGTCCGTCGGACACGGATAAGCACGTTTTATATAATCGTGGCTGTCCTCAAAATAGCTGATTGTGTTATCGTCATAATCAAGTGACAGCCATTCCTTTGCGGTTACAAAGTGCGTTCCCGATGAATACGCATTTTCATACGGATCCATTGCAAATTGACCGTTATTATTCAGTGCATACGTCACACTTTCGGCACGTCTGAACCAAATATACGGATTTCTTGCAAGCGTGAATGACGGTACTTGACCGTATCTTTCACACATTTCCTCAAAAATTTCCGCCGAGCCGTTATCTATACCCGTAATATCCTCATAGTGAAGCTCCCACGAGGCAACAGGCTTTGCAAAGCTGCCCAAAACGTGTTCAACGGCATATCCGTAATTTTTAAGCGAAACAAATTCCGCAAAATAATCTCTGAGCAATTTATTTGCACCGACCGTTGTTGCTGAAAGGTATTCGCCGGTATCATCGGGAGAAAGATTGTTTACGGAAAATGAATTTGGTAAAAGCGGATTGGTGAAGAACACATAACCGTTTCCGTACTGATTTACCGTATAAATTCCCACATTATCCTTTGACGCAATACATTCCGCTGTTGACGGAACAACGCCGACTCCGTAATTTTGATTTACAAGCACATCATTATAATCGGCATAATTTCTGTACAACATCGAAAAATCAGACAAAAGCGACTGAATTTTCTTTATTCCTTTATCGCTGTTCTCGGGATAAATCATATCAACCGGACAAGAATCAATCGTTACAAAGTCCTCCGCACCGATAAAGTCCTTATCAAATACGTTATACACATCATTGTCAAGGAAAACACTTCCGCCGTTTGATACATATTCCTCAACTGCACTTGCATTAAAACCGCCTGTTTCAACAACGCTTTTATCAATGTACAAAACATCATAATCCGACAAATCACCGATGTTTGACGCGTCGATTTTATCGGCGGTCAATGTTGCAACGGTTGATTCATTTAAACTGTTTAAAGTGTTTTTTGCCGTAACACTGTCCGAGGACGAAATTACCGCTGTAGACAATGTATCGGGATTTTTTACCTGTTCATTTCCGCACGCCGTAAGACAAAGCACTGCAAGAAATATTGGTATAAGTTTTTTCATAAACTTTCTCCTTTTAAAATGCCTCATATATAAATGTACCGTGACCGGTAAAGAATATACATATTAAAATGAACATTGCAAGGTATATTAAAAATGTTCCTATTGTTTTTAATTTTTGTTTCATATAAAGATCCTTCCAAAAATTGTTCACAGCCAACTTGCGGTGCTGTACATATGTACTGCCCCCGGTTGCATGGGCGAGCAGCAGACTATCAGTCTGCGACCAGCCCAAGCAAAAAGTAGTGCTGTGGGCGATTTTTCTACAGCCACTCGTCTATTTTTTGTGTAAATATAGCCGACCCTACGTCATAATTCAAATGTCCCGTATCGTAAAAACATTCGGGTGACAAAGCAGTTTCCATATCAAGCACTTCCACGTTATACTTATCAAATACTTCGTTTGCCATAGCCTTGACTTCACCCAACAATTCAGGCTGTTCAAGTTTCGTATTCCACGGCATCCAAACCGCTCTAACCCTTATATTATTATCATTACAGTAATTTATAATCTTCTCAAGTGCGGCCACATTCTTTGAAAACTTCTCCGTCGGAAGATTGAAAAATTCGTCTTGATAATTTTCCATAGTCTTTTCAAGCATTTTATCCGACATTGCGCCATGATAAATATGCTTTTCCTGCGGAAGATATTTATACGGCAAAGGACTTTCGCCGTTTAACAGCTTATCAAAGCCGTCTGTTATCATAGGATAAAATCTGTCACGCTCAAAATACGCATACGGCTCATACAGCTTTTTATGCCATATATATGTCGGATTGGTTTCAAACTCGTCATACAACGTCAAATAATTCAGTCCGATAACAAGTTCAGATCCGATATTTATATGCTTCTTCTCAATCATTTCCCACAAGTCGGTAACAACACCGTAGTCAAGACCGAGATTGACATATCCTTTACTGCTCTCGTCCTCCATATATGCCGAAATAACAACGCTGTTTCCGAAAAACACCTTATCCCAAACTTTTTCGGGGTGTTTATACTGCGTTATTTCAAAATCGTTTTTCACAAAATAATCACTGTTCACTATGAAATTGTTATAAGTCAGTGCCAAATCACCGACCGCTATTGCAAGTACAATCGCAATTATTGTTACAATCTTTTTCATATTCTTATAAATCCTTTAAGTATCTCAAAAAACTGTGCAGGTGTTACGGTAAACATCAATGTATTAAATGCAAAAAGCATATTTACTATAATACATCTTGCAATATAGACAGGCTTTTTCATCTTACGTTTTTCCGCCTTTGTAAGTCCCAAAAGGTTTTCAAGACCAAGACACAAACCGTTATAAATACCGCCGATAACGTACACCCAAGTAAAACCGTGCCACATTTCCATAACGTACATTACAAGAAAGCCCATTCCGGCTGAAGCAAGTTTTCCGAGTTTTTTTCCGTTTAATACAACAAAAATATGTTCTCTGACCCAATCGGAAAGAGTTATGTGCCAGTTACGCCAGAACTGCGTAAATGATGCCGCCGCCCAAGGCTTTCTGAAGTTTTCGGGTACTGTATATCCCATAACCGAGCCTACGGCTATCGCCATATCACTGTAACCCGACAAGTCGAAGAACAGGAACAGATAGCTGAAAACCACTATCGCAAGGCTTACATACCAATGTTTTTCGCTTGCGACAAGGAAGTTAAAGAATGTGCTTACAAAGTAAAGTACAACCATTTTCTTAAACATACCCTTTATAAATCGCTTTACGCAAGTTATAAATCTGTCTGTCGTTAGCGGTACGGGTTTATTATATACCTTTTGAAAATCTCTGTATCTGAAAATCGGGCCTGCCGTAAACGTCGGGAAAAACAACATATAATTCACATACGTCAAAAACGGAATATCCATATCCGTATAGTACACGAAGTACATAACGTCAACCGCTTTTAGCATATGATACGCTATTCCCACAAATGTAATTATTACAGGCAACTGCGGGAAAAACTCCGTCATTCGTCCGTAGAAAAACGGCACTGTACACAAAATACTGAACAGTACGAAGAAAAACCGCCGTGTTTTTTTCAGCGGTTTCAGTATTCGTGCGAAAATAAATGTTATAAGTGTATAGCATACAATCGCTATGGCAAGCTGCCACGAAACATATGCTATAACTGCTATACTTGCAAATACAAGAACTTTAGGTCCGAAATCTTTTTTGAAAATCAGCCTTGAAAGTCCTGAAATCAGTATCATTGCACCGCAGGCTATAAAAAGTCTTAAAAGTACATCTGTCTGAAGATACCACATTTATCCGTTACCTTTCTGATTATGATAATTTATTTTCGACAACCTCAGCTATTTCTTCGATTGTGTTCATCGGATAAAGTGTTATATCCTTTTGTGTGATTTCGATGTTGTATGTCTGTTCGATAAAATGGATTATTTCAACCGCGCCGAATGAATCGACAAAACCTTCGTTGAACAAATGTACATCATCTGTAAAATCAGGATCATCATCAATTTCAAATTTCTCCTGTATGAATGCTCTTAGTTTTTCTTTGATTTCTTCCATTTTAATTATCTCCTTTTAATTTATATAAGTTTTTCTTAAACCGACTCTGTCTATCTTTCCGCTCGGTGTGTGAGGGAACTTTTCCATAGTTACGATTTTGCCCGGTACCATATATGCCGGAACATATTTTTTAAGCTCCATCTTAAACTTTCTTGCGACAATTTCTGCTGTTGTTTCGATAAACAATACAATCTCCTGTTTATCCGCGTCAAACAATGCGCATGCACTTGCGACATTCTCAATAGCCGCCGCCGCACTTTCAAGGTCACCGAGTTCAATTCTGTTACCTCTCAATTTAATTTGGCTGTCCTTTCTGCCTATGAAAATTATATTGCCTTCTTCATTTTCATAAACAAGGTCGCCTGTTCGGTAAATTCTGTCGTGATATTTCGTATTAAGCGGATTTTGAACAAATGCCTTTGCCGTAATCTCCGGTGAATTCCAATATCCGAGTGCAATACCCGTACCGCTTATGCAAAGTTCACCTTGTTCACCGACAGCACATTGCTTATCATCATCGTTCAAAATCAATGCACGCATATTTCTGCAAACCTTACCTATCGGTAAAGTTTCGTGATTTTCATATTCTCTGTCAACGATATAATACGTTGCAATATCCGTTGCCTCTGTCGGACCGTACATATTTACATACATACAGTCGGGCAAATATTTTCTCCATATATTAAGTTGAGTATTCGGCATTACTTCGCCTGCAAACAATATCAGTTTTAATGCACTCAAATCGGCATTTTCAAGCACACCGCCGTTTGCAACGCTTATCATAACGGTCGGTACCCAGAAGATAACGGAAATTTTGTTTTCCGTCATATAATCCATAAGTTTTTCGGGATACATAAAAAGTATCTCGGGAATTATCATAGTTTTTGCACCCGTATAAAAAGTGGTATACATATCAAAAACAGAATTGTCAAAATGGAACGCCGACTGCATACCGATTACGCTGTTTTCGTCAATCGGGAATGTTTTGACAATCCATTCAATATAATCTATAACACCTCTGTTTGAAATTGTAACGCCTTTCGGCACACCTGTTGAGCCTGATGTGTACATAATATACGCAGGGTCAAGATCGCACACACCGCCCAGCGACTTATCAACCGCCGCATCATCGGCTTGTCCGTCTGCAAGCTCATCAAATATAAGTATCTCTGTGTCAAGATTAAAACTTTCAAGTTTTGCCTTGCCGTCCGTATCTGTTATTATCGCGGTCGGATGAAGATTTTCAACGGTCTTTTCCATTCTCGCCATCGGTATTGCGTAATCAATCGGCACATACGGTGACGCACTGTAAAGCGAACCCATAAAGCTGATTATTGATTTTATGCTTTTCGGCAAATATACGATTACAGGACATTTTCTGCCTGTTTCAACTCTTTTAATAAGTTCACTTCCTATTATACGGCTTTTTTCTCTCAATTCCTCAAAAGAAATACTTCCGTCCTTATCTTCAAATACTGTCTTATTTTTAAACTTTTCCGCCGCCTGCTCCAAAAGGCACACGGCACTTTGCATCATTGTTTCCATAGCTTTTCCTTTATCCCAAAGATTTCTTTAGTGTAACTCTGTCAATCTTGTCATTTGCGGTATGCGGGAATTTTTCCATAACAACAAGGTCGCCCGGCAACATATAATTAGGTATATACTTTTTAAGTTCAAGATTAAGTTTTCTAAGCCTAAATGCCTCGCAACTTTCTATAAACAACACAATCTTCTGATTTTTCTCGTCAAACACCGCACAAGCACCTTTAACTCCGCCAACACACATTGCGGCATTTTCGATTTCGCCAAGCTCAATTCTGTTACCTTTTACCTTAACCTGATTATCCATTCTTCCCAAGTAGATAATGAGGCCTTCATCATTAACATATGCCAAATCGCCTGTACGATAAATTCTTTCCTCGTAATACGGATTAACGGGATTTTGAATAAATGCCTTTTGCGTAATTTCGGGATTATTCCAATATCCAAGCGATACGCCTGTACCTATAACGCATATTTCGCCTTGTTCGTTCGTCTTTGCAATTTCATTCTTCTCGTTAAGAATTATAATACGCATATTCTCGCAAGCCTTACCAATCGGAAGTGAATCACTGTCCTTGAAAGGTCTGTCAACAATATAATAAGTACATACGTCCGAAATTTCCGTCGGACCGTAAAGGTTTGCGTATGTGCATTGCGGTTGTGCCTTACGCCATATATTAAGTTGAGTATTCGGCATTACTTCACCGCAGAACACCACATTTTTAAGTTTCGGCAATTCAATCTCCGAAAGCACTCCCGAATTTGCCACATTAATCATAACGGTCGGTACCCAGAATATTGTCGTAATATCATTATCACGCACAAATTCTGGCAACTTTACAGGGAACATAAACAATGTCTCAGGAATTATCACCATTTTTGCACCTGTCAAAAGACAGCTGTATATATCAAATATCGAATTATCAAAATAGAACGGTGCTTGATTTCCAAGTATAGAATTTTCATTGATATTAAATGTCTTTGCAACCCAAATTGCATAATCTATAACGCCTCTGTGCGGCACTGTAACGCCTTTCGGTGCACCTGTCGAACCAGATGTGAACATTATATAAATCGGATCTGTATCAATTACCGAATTAAGTGTTTTTTCAATAAGCTCCCCGTCCGTTTCGGTCTCAACGATTTCCTCATATATATGAATACTCATTGACTCGGGTATGTTCATAGTCTTTAAAGTTTCCATACCCTGTGCATCTGTGATTATATGACCTCTGCCTTGAAGTGAGTCAACAATTTTCTGTATTCTGTTCGCAGGCATATCGTAAGCGGTAGGCACATACGGATTTGCACTGTACATCGCACCCATAAAACAAACCAAGCACGATATGCTTTTCTTCAAATACACCATAACAGGTGCAGGCATATATCCTTGCGGAGTTGTCTTTGCAAGTGCCGTTCCGACAGCCTTTCCCTTTCTCTGCAATTCACTGAAACTAATTTCGCTCCATTCATCTGATATTGCAATTTTATCGTTAAACTTTTCAGCGGCTCTGTCAAGTAATTTTACCGCAGAATTCAAATGCGTCATAATTTCCTCCATACTGAAAACACCGTATTTTGTATATAGTAATCTATTTTAATTATAGCATTTTACTTATAATGTGTCAAGTTTGACCGATTTTACAAAAGGCGTTGGCAAAACCGAATAAGGAATATATAATAATACCGTAATACCGTTGTCGGTGCGTATAACAGCACGTCGTTGATTTCAGCCGTAAACATAGGCAGTCAGCTTATGCAGAATTATTACAAGCTTTGTAATCGGCTGTTCAATGGGTTGTACCGTTTTAACAGGCAGACATATCGGAGAAGAAAACGGAAGTAAACCGGCAACAAAAACGCTCGGCTCTTTTTCGTCAATTATTATATTTTGCAATACAAAATCGAAAAAACTTAAATTAAATTCAAAAATCTGTTGTGTTCAAAGATTGGGTTGAACAAAAATTCCTCGTCAAAGAAATCAATATTATCCTGACAATGCTCAACCTCCTTTGAATACAACACACAATTTTTTATTCTGTCTTTAAGCGAAAATTCCTTTCCGTTTCTAAGCCAACGTGCAATATCAAGCTGACGTATAATCACATACGACACCGCCGCAAAACGCACCTTTGTCAGCACGTCACAGTCAAACACCGCTTTCAGCAAATATCGGTATATGAAGTACACAAGCAAATTTTCATATTCGTATTCGCGTCCGCTTATGTATAAATCAAATTCACTGCTTAAATTATCGTAATCGTCAAAAATTCCGAGCGTGTTTTCAATTACACCCGTCCAGCTGTCCTCCATAATTTCAAGGCTTAAACATAGCTTGACACACTCTTTTATGTCATTTATACACTTTTCGCTTTGCGAAAAATCATAGTTATCCACACTTTGAGGTATTTTGTCAACGTTGTTGTTATTGATTTTGTCCTGCACATCATACGCATAATTTAAAATCGTTTTAACCCTGTCCGATATGCTCATTTTTCGATTTTTTAGCACGTCAAAAATATTTTCACGCACATTCAAAAGTACCCTCAAAAAATCTTCGTCACATTCTTCTTCATAGTCAAACTTTTCCGTTTCAAAACTTACAGTCTTGTCGCTTTTAAAGATAAATTCCGCCGCACTTTCGCACGACATTCCAAGACCTTTTTCAGTTAAACTGCCGTATATTTCGGTAAATCGCGGATATTCCGTACAAACGGTGCAGAGCTTGTCCTCGCCGATGTTTATAAAAATATCGCATAAATTTTTGTCGTTCAAAAATGGACAACGATTGTTTTTAAGCGTGAAACTATTTTCGTCATTCATATAACGGCGTAGCCTGTCACCAAATGCACCGCTGACCGATTTGTAAACTTCAAGACTCTCATCGTCAATATCGACTTCCCAGCCGATACAGCAGTTATCTTCACACGCACCGCCGATACAGACAAATTCATTGAAATACGTCGGAACTCGCTTTATTCCCATGTTTTCCATACCTCCGGTTTGTAGCCGACAGTCGCCTGTCTGCTGTTTCTGACAATCGGTGTTTTGAATAGTTGAGGATTTTCAAGCAGTTTGTCCTCTTTCGCCTCGTCGGCAAGATATTTTATAAGCATAAGAGTGTCTTTGTCCTTTGCCTTTTCGTCAATTAAGTTTTCATATCCGCCGACCGCTTGCTTGACACTGTTGTATTCACCCTTGCTCATACCCTTTTCGGTCATATTGATTAGCTGATATTTTATTTTCCTCTCCTTAAAATATCTCTCCGCCTTTTTCGTATCAAAACACTTCGATTTTCCAAATATCTGTATGTTCATAACTTTCTCCATTCAATTTTTTTATTAGAATATCATATTTATAATAAAAAAGCAAATAAGGGACTGCACGCAGTCCCTTCAAATTGTAGACAAAACTGTTATGGTTTTGTCTACTTTATTTTTGGTTGCTTGATGGCGTACCGGAAAGACATTCGACGCACACAGAGTAGTTTTGCCATAGGCAAAACTACTGAAAATGCAACCTCATTAAAAATCATTTCTGACGACCTATGCGACAGAAATTGCTTAAAATCTAAAGTTTCGACTATTGAGGAACTTTATGATTTTTTGTCGACATTTTGTCGACAGACTCAACGGGCAGTTTTTTTACTGCCATTTATCTCCATAAATATTTTTTCAAATCAACTTTGTCGCCGTCAACCACAACCCCCTCATTTTCAAGACGCTCTTTTTGAGCGTCAATTCCGCCGAAAACATACATCGGTGCTAACTTTCCCTCACGGTTTACTACTCTGTGACAAGGAATGTTTACAGGGTCAATATTTGCGTGCAACGCATTTCCGACAAGTCGGCTGAGCCGTATGTTTCCCAACCTCATTGCGATACACCCATACGTTGTAACTGTCCCTTTCGGTATCTGTGCCACTATGTCATACACTTTTTCATAAAAGTTCTTCATCATTAATCACCGAAATAATTATATCACTACTTACGCAATAATGCAATTATGTTAATATTCCATTTCGCTGTTTAAAATTTTTTCGACGCTCGCTTTCATGTGAGCATAGAAGAGTAACTCTTTTATTTGTGTATATGCGTTTTCGGTCTTGACCGAGAATATCACACGTGCATTATATCCTTTGATTACTTTAAGTAACCACACTGTTTACCGAGCATTTCCCCATTAAATTTTTTGTTTTTATGTTAAAGCTATTTTACAAGCTTCAAAAAGTACTCCTGTGCCTCATAATCGCCGTAGCTTAAGCTATTTCGTTAATTGAGCTTTGTGTCCTCAAGTCTATTCATACATACACTGTATTTCACTCTTAATATCAATATATCGCTCATTACAGAATACACGGTACAAATAAGAGGGAGAGATGAGCTTATTGGGGTAACAAAAATCTCCGTATATTCTGAGATGAGCGATATAGGTTTTTTATTATTTTTCAGATACTATCGGATAAAGCTGTATCATATTGCCGCCGTCAACAGTAAGCTCTGCGCCTGTGGTATTTTTTGAGTTATCACTTCCAAAATACCAGACCGCATTTGCTATATCCTCAAAATCCGCAATGTCGCCGAGCGGTGTATAATTCGACAGTGCGCTTCTGCAATCATTATAATTGCTTTCCCAACGGTCTGTTTTTATCATACCGGGAAGCACGGCGTTTACTCGAATATTGTACTTACCCAAATCAAGTGCCAGTGCTCTCATCATACCAAGTGCTCCGGATTTTGATGCACTGTATGCAATTCTGTCGGGGATTGCACGGTAAGCCGTGTTTGAATTTACAAACACAATAGAACCGCCACCGTTTTCTTTCATTTGAATTGCCGCCTCACGCGACAGCATAAAATTCCAGCCAATATTTGTATTTATAACATTCATAAAGTCGTCTATCGAAACATCAAAAAACTGCTGACGAATACCTAAATTTGCTGCGTTTAACACAAGTGTGTCAACTGAATATCCGCTGTTTTTTATATCTTTAAAAATCTCTTTTGTGTTTTCTTCATCAAAGATTTTCATACCATAACCCTTTGCATAAACACCATATTTTTCTGACAATTCCTTTGCTGTTTTTTCTGCATTTTCCGCATTTCGGCTACCGAGAAAGAGATTATACCCCTCTTTTGCAAATTTCTCAGCTATTCCAAGTCCTGTATTAACCGTTGCTCCTGTTATAAACACCGATTTCTCCATATTTTTCACTCCTCGTATAATATCTTTATAGATATATTTTTATATTCAAAATATCAATCGTTTTGGTAAACCTATGATATAATTGACTTGGTGTCAATTAGGTAATAGTTCTTTTCACTCCTGTTGAACCATTGCGGTTGCTTCATAATTAGTCTGTTCCCCTGATATGGAAGTTAACTTCAAATCGACCGGCTGTTTTCTTAAGCTTTGGGACAACCATTTAGCAGTGTGGTTTCGCATCTGTCCTTATTAAGTCAGATTCTTATATGCGAGAGTATTGATGCTCCATAATCATGGGTTTTACCAAACCGATTGAACACTTAAAATTTTAACGAAAGAAGGTGATTTTTATGAACCCACTTTACGTCGGTATTGATGTAAGCAGCAAATCCAATGTCGTTTATTTCATGCTCCCTGACGGAAGTAAACATAGTAACTTTTCTGTTGCTAACTCACATACCGGTTCTTCACAGTTGGTAAAAAGAATTCTTTCTGCTATGACATCTTGCTCCTTAGATTCTGTTTTAATAGGTCTTGAAGCAACCTCTGTGTATGGTGATAACCTTGTTTATTTTCTAAGGGAAGATGCTGCATTAGCTCGTTTTAATTCAAAGATTCATGTCCTCAATCTTAAGCAAGTCAGTAAATTCAAAGAAGCTTACAATGACTTGCCCAAGAATGATTTCATTGACTCTTTTGTTATTGCTGATTGCCCTCTTGACATTTCACCGCCGGGCTTAAAAATAAAATTCCGTTTTAGCCGGACGAATATCTGTTAATGCACCCGTATAGTGTCTTAGTGTATGCGGTCGATATGGGTGTTTCAGACACTCCTCCTCGTTAATCTCAATACCAAGCCCCGCCTTATCGGGAATGGTGATATAACCGTCCTTATATTCCAAACTCTCGTTTGTTATATCCTTTCGGTAGTCCACGTCTGAATACATAATTTCAAGTATTTCAAAATTAGGACAGCTTGCCGCCAATTGTAGCGTTGCCGCATTTGCGACAGGTCCCGATGGATTATGTGGTGCGAATGGAATATATCTGCTCTCCGCTTCTGCTGCGATTTTCTTTAGCTCCATAATACCGCCCGCATGCGAAATGTCTGGCTGTATGTAATCCGCCGCCATAATGTCAAACATTCTCTTATAGTCCCAGCGCGTATAAAGTCTTTCACCTGCCGAAATTGCAACAGGCGATTTATCACGAACCATTTTAAGTGCGTCAAGATTATCGGGCGGTACGGGTTCTTCAAAAAACATCGGCTTAAACTGTTCAAGCTCCTTTGCGATTTTAATTCCTGTCGGAATATTAAAGCGTCCGTGTCCCTCAATCAGCAAATCTACCTTATCGCCCACTGCTTCACGCACTGATGCAACACAACGAAGTGCTTTATCAAGCTCGGCATTTGAAATATTAAGATAGTTCTTGCCGAAAGGGTCCCATTTCATTGCGGTTACGCCGCGCTTTACGGCTGTTTTCGCCTTTTCTCCAAATTCCTCAGGTTCTTTTGCGCCCGCAAACCAGCCGTTTACATATATCCTAACCTTATCATTCACCTTGCCGCCCATAAGCTGATACACAGGCACATTAAGACTTTTGCCGAGAATATCCCACAACGCCATTTCTACCGCTGACAATGCCGACATCAGAACTGCGCCGCCACGCCAGTACGCATCGCGATAGATATTATGCCAATGCTTTTCAATATCAAGCGGGTTTTGTCCGACAAGATATTCCTTGATATGCTCTACCGTTCCTATAAGTGCCTTTTCCTTATATTCAAGCGTGGCCTCTCCGACTCCATCAATGCCTTCATCGGTATAAACCTTTATAAAGACCCAATTCGTGCGAAAACAATCTACTGCAAAAGTTTTAATATCTGTTACTTTCATTTCAATTTCACTTCCTCATATATTGTCGGTATAACCGCATTTTCTAAATCAAATTCAGTTGGGTCAAGCTCGTCAAACATTCCCCAATGAACAGGTACTGCATTTTTTGCACCTGTTTTCACTGCGAATCTTTTCGCATCGGTAATATTCATATTATTGCCGACACCGTTTATCGGTAAAAATACAGTGTCAATATCCTGTGGCAAATCGGCAAAAATATCTTTGTTATAGAGCGTATCTCCCGTGATGTAAAGCTTTTCTTTGCTGTCGTCTACAATAAAGCCTATTGCCGTTAAGTCAGAATGTTCTGCCTTCACTGCCGTCAAGGTTATACCGTTCTGTGTCCAGACCGTACCGCGGTTAAACATAACATAGTTATGATTTCTGCCGAGCTTTCGTACTTCCTGCCACGCATAATACGGAGCAAGCACAGTCAAAACACGATCTGTATTTAAAAACCTTTCAAGCGTTTTGGGGTCAAGATGGTCAAGATGATTATGCGTTATCACAATAATATCAATGTCCTCTCCAAAAAGTTCCTCTTTGACAGGAACACGACGAAAATTTTGGGGATTTATCTTTTCCACACTGTCCGACAAATACGGGTCGACTATAAGCTTTATTCCGTTTGATTCAAAAAGCAGTCCGGCCTGCCCAAGCCATGTTATTTTCATTTAATCTTCATCCCCTCAATCACATAAACTTTTACCGCCTGTTTCAATCACTTTTGCATACCAGTAACCGCTGTCCTTAATAATACGCTTCTGTGTTTTGTAATCCACATATACAATTCCGAAGCGTGGGTCATAGCCCTCCGCCCACTCAAAATTATCCATAAACGACCACACAAAATATCCTCTTACATCAGCACCTTCGTCAATCGCTTCACCAAGCTTTAATAAGTACCTGTTCAGATAATCAACTCTGTTAGGGTCATGCACCTTACCATCCAGAGAAACCGTATCATGGCAAGCCATTCCGTTTTCGCTCACATAAATCGGCACGTTATATCTTTCATATAAAAGCTTTGCAGTCCACTTTATAGCATCGGGTGTAACAGTCCAGCCAACCTGTGTTTTAGCCGCATCTAATTCAGCCATAACTGCAGTTCCATTTTTATCGGTGGTGATGGGTGCTCCGAAGTACAGATTAAAGCATATAAAATCAACTGTTTCAGCAATGTCTTTTATATCTTTTTCATAATTTTTCGGAAGCAAGCTGTCATATTCACCCTTACCCTCAAGCGGATAATGTCCCTTTATAACAGGGTCAAGCCACCAATTTACATGATTTATCCACGCACGCGGATTTTGGTGCTCAATTTCAAACATTTTATCTGTCGCCGCATTTATATCGGTGATATTGTTCTCATCAAGCGGATAAAAATTATCCATATTAGGTGCAATGCCTACCTGTACATCTTTAGCTCCATATTTTTTTAACGCCCTTGCAGCTTTTCCGTGTGCAACCAACAAATTATGGGCGCACTTTAAATATTCGCGCTGTGACAGCTTTAAACCGGGAGCATGAATACCCTCCGCATATCCAAGACCGATTATGCAGAGAGGTTCGTTGATTGTAATAATCTTTTTCACTCTGTCCGTAAAATTTTCAGCGATTACTTTCGCATATTCCTCAAAATAATCTGCAATTTTAGGATTTAGCCAGCCGCCTCTGTAATGAAGCTCGGCGGGTAAATCCCAATGATACATTGTCATTACAGGTTCTATGCCGTTTTTTATAAGCTCGTCAATAAGATTATTATAAAACTCTATACCCTTATTATTGACCTCGCCTGTACCGTTCGGTAAAATCCGCGTCCATGCGACTGAAAAACGATATGCTTTTATTTCAAGCTTTTTCATAAGTGCAATATCTTCTTTGTAACGGTGATAGTGATCGCACGCTGTATGTCCGTTATCACCGTTTTTTACAGCACCTGTCTTTTCACAGAAAAGATCCCAGATAGAAAGTCCTTTTCCGTTCTTATTCCATGCGCCCTCTATCTGATATGCCGCTGTTGCAGTACCCCATAAAAAATCTTTCGGAAAACTCATTTTATTACCACCTATTCTACATAATATTTATAAACAAAGCACCCAAAACACTTCGATTTTGAAAAACATACTGCCGTCCGCGCTCTGCGCTGTACCAGTCACTTACAGGAGCACGGTCAACGGTTTCATTTATGTAATCATAAATTTTCCTGTATACCGTTTCGGTATATTCGCTGTCCTCGGTCATTACCGTTGTCCACGCCTGCCAATCCGTTTTTGCATAATCGCTTCTGCAATCCAGCGGTACACCATATCTACACATCTTTGCCTTATATGCTTCAACTTCTTTTTTGTATACCTCTTTCGGAAACAATCCAAGATTCAGCAGTTTGTCCCATATTATATTGTATTTTATACTCCATGTATCTTTTCTGTCAAATGCTAGAAGCGTCCCCTTTTCAGCATATGTGTCCTTAACCCACAGTTCTGCATATTTCTTTGCAATATCTGTAAAACGCCTGTCATCAAACAATTTTCCGTATGCTCCTATAGCAATGATTGATTTTATGCTTAGATTACAGTTATGCGGCCACTTCCCTGCAAAATCATCAGTGCATAGTTGGTCGCCGGGGTCATAACCGTTTTCAATGAGATATTCCGCCCATTTTTTCAACAAATCCTCGTTTTCCTCTGCGAAATCATTGTTGCCCAATGTGTTGCACAGAACAGCTGTCATAATCAGTATATTACCACATTCCTCAACAGGCATTTGAGCGTCACTTTCCTTTTCGTAAGCCTGTCCATTAAGGCATGGATAGCAGCCTGCATCGTGAGGAGCAAACTCTTTATCCCAGTTTCCGCTTCTTGCAACCTTAATAATCGGCAGAAGCATTCCCTTTACAAGCTCAGGATTATACTTTAACAGCATAGGCATTGACGGATATGACACATCAAGCGTTGCCGCACAGCCGTTGCTGAAACATTCCTTTGATATAAACAAGATATTTCCGTCTGTGTCACGAACAAGCTTATGAGCCGCAATTACCTGGCGATATATCAATGAAATAATTTTTTCGTATTCTGTACTGACCTTTGATGCTTCTTCACTAAGCTCCTCTGAAAATAAAACGCATTTTTTCTTAATCTCTCTATACTGCGAAACTGCTTTTTTAACCATATTATTAAAGCTGCCGTCAGACTCTTTATAAAAATCATCAAGATGCGTACCAAAATATTCTATGGATTTTATATCGTCGTACGCAATGGCGATTACGCCACTCATTTCCTCCGTGACAACTGCCATAACGACTGCCTCATTAAACGCATTGTAAGTCTTTTTTGTGTCTGCTTCAGACATAACAAAGCGACATTTATAAAGGTCAATTCCGCGTTGTATAAACCGTGCGTCCTTGTGAATTAAATGGAGGTATCCCCAATCTATACAGATATTATCTCCTGTTCGCCCGAGAACTTTCTGTTCAGTATTGCCACAGAAAATGCCAAATTCACTGCTTTTAAGCTCAACCTCCTGTGTCCAGTCGGTAACACAGCACTCCGGCGAAATATCAAAGTAAAATCTTACATCATGCACGTTCTTATCTTTGATTTCCACAGTGTACTCTATGTACGATAATGGTCTTGACAAAATATCAATCTCACGCAGTAAAAGCGGAGTTATAAATTCCAGCTTGACACGCGCAAGCTCATTTTCAAATTCATATGTAGTGATAAGAGGGCTTATATTGATGCTTTTCTGTTCAATAACTTCAAGTCCGCTGAAAACCTGACGTTTACTGCTGTGAAACGTACCCATTAACGAATAATAAGTATTATCAATAATTATACCTGCGTTCATTCGATTTTCACGCCCTGTCCAGTGTCTGGTAGCATCTCCATAAAGTGTGTCTGAAAATGACCATACGCTGAAATACGGATCAACTGTTACAAGAGGAACAGCTGATGCTCTGAAATTTGATTTTTTCTGTTTGGTATTTTGCATAGCCAATCCTCCCATCACTTTATTTCATTAAATGCCTTTATCCATTCTCTTTTAATAAGCTCATGTCCCGGCGCTTTGGGATGAACGCCGTCCGCCGTCCAGAAATCTACGGGTGCATATTTCAGTGCATCATCAAATTTTTTCATCAGCGGCACAAATTTTATGTTGTATTTTTCCGCAGTTCTTTTTGCAGCTTTAGCTATTGCTTCAACCATCGCACGTAATTCCTCATATTTATCCGGCAAAATAAGATACTTTAAAACAAACGGCTCTAAAATCATCAGCTTTATATCCGGCAGTGCCACCTTTACCTCGTCTATAATCAGACTTAAATATTTTTCGTAATTTTCAGGCGATACTCCGTTGCCGGTGTCAATTTCCGCCCATGCGTCATTTACACCCACAAAAATACTCATATAATCGGGTTTTAAATTTATTGCGTCTTTTTTTATTCTCGCCAATATGTCTATACTTCTGTCGCCACCTATACCACGGTTTATAAATGTATATTCACCCGGATTTTCATATCCTAACTGAGCTGACACCAATGTTGCATAACCGCAGCCTGCATAATGGTCTAAATCCCTGACTCTGTACATATCGGTAATTGAGTCTCCCTGAAACAAAATTCTCTTCACGCTAATCACCATAGCCTTTCTAAATTGTTATAAAATATCTTCGTATTCTGATATTTATATATTTATTTCTTTAAAATCTCCGAAAAGTAATGCCATAGGATAGTCCTTTATAGGAATATTATGTATTGCATATTTGCCTTCTCCCTTGCTTTCTAAAATACTTTCAGGCAACTCATAAACCGTTCCGTCCATTAAATCTACTAATCGTATTTTATCCGGTAGCCCTGCTGTATAGAAGGTCACAGTAGATTCAAAATCTGTAGTCATCAAATTGGTACTGTTCCAGTATACAAATGCCGCCGAACCGTTTTCGCACTTAAATCCGCCCTCTACAATAGATGGGTCATCACAGTCAAAGCCAAACAATCTGTCCGACACCTCAGGCCATCGTATAATCGGCAAATCCGCCTTTTGAACATCCTCAGAGAAAATAGCGGAAATTGTTTGCAGTGCGTAATATGACGGTTTTGGCGTATAGTTTCCAACAGAACGTCCCTGTGCGTCAAAATCAGCTCCCAGTACACCGAAATATCCGTAATCAAGATAACTGACTAAATCACCGACTGTGCCGTTGAGTGCTTCAATCATATCCATGCAGGAAAAATACGAAGTAAATTTCACCTCAGTCATTAAGTCTGCCATCAGATGACGCAAAAGCTGTTTTGCCTGCTTATGAGGTGTCCATGCACCTTTTCTCATTGCACCTCTGCCATCGCTTCTCGATTGAGAACCCGATTCGCCTTGGATAATCTCTATATTGGGATTAAATCTATTGCATAATCCACGCAAAGCCTTTACATGGCGGAATACCACCGTTTCATCTATGACATATTCGTGAAAGCTAATCGCATCTATATGCTCTCCCATTCCAACGCTGAATGCGTCATATGCAAAATCTAAAGGTTTTGCCATACATATTGCGCCGCCTATGACCTTTGCACTGCTGTCGCCCTTTTTTAAAGCAACCGATGTATCAACAACAAACTGACCATATTCCTTGCCATTGGGGCCATGCTTCCAACACCATTCGCCGTCAGGCTCGTTCCACACCTCGTAATAAGAAATGCGGCCTTTCATATGAGCGGCAAGAGCAGTAATATAATCTGCCCAGCCTTTTTTTGCTTCTTCGCTTTTTACGGGCGGGCAACCGACTGCGCCAAAAACCTTTGCCGCATCATCATCATAAAGTCCGTTGCCGTAAGCTAAATTTATCCATGGAACAAGTCCGCGTTCAAGCAAATTGTCTACAATACTATCTAACCATTCAAAATCATAAACGCCCTTTTCCTGTTCGGTTCTTTCCCAACCGCTTTGAATACGAACCCACTTTGCTCCAATCATCGCAAGCTTGTCATAAGCTTTTTCAGGGTTAAACACTTTTCTGTCCAACTTTTCAAACCCGATACCAATACGAGAATTTTTAATTTCTGATGCCTTTCTTGGCTTTATCTTTCCTATCTTAATAAGTCTTTCCATAATTATTACCTCTCTTAATAATTAATTACATTTTAACAAAGAAATACAATCTACATACTCCTGTCGATATTATTCTTCCATTGCTTTGGCGAAACCCCTGTGTGCTTCTTAAAGAATTTGTAAAATGTATCGTAGTTAATAAATCCACATTCCTGAACCACTACTTTCATATTGCTGTCAGGTTGTGTAATTAATCGTTTAGCAAGCTCTATTCTGCACCCCTCCACATATTCTTGAAATGTTTTACCTGTGGTAGACTTTATAATCTTGCCTATTGTCTTACCGGACACACCGAATTTGTTTTCCATAGACGTCATACAAAAATCAGGTTCATTAAAATGCTCGTTCATCCAAGATATAATTTCCTGTATGCGTCCGTTTTCTTGATTTTCATGCAAAGAAATCAAGGAGCATATATTCTCAACATCATCCGCAATAGAAAATGCTAAATCATTGATTTTCTTTTTGCTATCATACCGTGTAAGCTCTCCTCTGTAATTCACTTTTTCAGCCGCATCCTCCAAAATACCCAGCTGGCGGTAAAACATTTTTCGTATCGGATCTACACTGTTATAACCGTTAATCATAACCTGATACCAAAGCTTATATACTGCCTGATTTGCCTCAAAAGCATTACCTTGTATTAAATTATTATACAGACTGTCATACAAATACTTTCTGTCGTTTTTAATACTGTTATTACTGTCGCTGTTTTCAAACAAAAACACACCGCTGTAATCAATAAAACGATAATTGTTTTTAATATATTGATAGGCATCGTAAAATTCTGAAACATCATTACATGGAATACTTATCAAAATTGAAGTCTGAACATCATATACTTTCAGTATATCCACAACTTCGGCAAGAGTTTCACGCAAGGCGTCAATATCCATCTCCTTAGAATAGTTAAAAAATACAATACATTCTCCCTCCTGAGGTGATAGTATTCTTTGTGATTTTACACCGTACTTTTCCATACACAGATTTAAAATACGGATATTTATTCTCTCTCCGAAAAACGCCGCAAAGAAAAACGGGTTGCCAAAATCAGAGTATTTGCTTCGTATAAATTCGCATTCGTTTTCGTCCAGCCGTTTGAAAAACAAGAAATTCAGCATATCTCTGTAATATTGTTGATTTTCAAGATTAATCTGCTTCATTGTATCAGATATATATTCAATATCCTTATCAGAAATGCTGTTATCACCTGTTAAGTTTGCCATAAGTTTTACCATTTGTTTTATAGGCTTGTTCTTCCAGTAACTCAAAGCCAATTCCAGACAAATTATAAAAATAATCATGGTTGCCAGATATATAATCAAAAAGTTTCTGAACGTTCTCATATTCTTGTCAAAATATTGCTCCGAAACATCCATTGTTACTTTCAGATTGATATTTTTACAGCCGTCAACAATTTGATGGGATTCCCGATTTTGTTCATTTCCATCTGCAAAGATAATTTCATCGTTAAATGCCACATATTCAAAAATCTCTTGATAATTACTCAAATTCATATCTTCAAACAAATCGGCTATACTATATATCCATACAAGAACAGCCTCCGGCTGATTGATGCTTGGACTAAGTGAAAGACTTACAACCAAAGACGGCTGTTTTTCGCCGTCTATATATAAATCTTCTACATACCTTGCATCAAATTCTGACTTTTTCTCAAACAAGCTATTGCGAAATTGATTCCAGTCCATTCCTTCCATTATGATATGCTCATTAAATATTGATTCCATATTATCATATTGATATTTGTCTGAAACCACGCAGTTATTGCTTCGGAAAAAAATATAGGCATCGGAAGCAAGCACGAATGTTTTTGTCTGAGCTTTAAAATAATTAGCAAAATCTTTAAAAATAATATACTGACGCACCTCTTCAAACGAGCGAAGATTTTTCATACGAATAAAATTAGTATCATTTTGCATCTCAAGACGAATATTCTGAAGCACTTCAATTTCCATATCCAAACGGCTCATTCCTCTATTAACAGCAGCTTGACTATCTTTAAGGACTTGGTCTTTTAATGTGTTGTATGAAATGGCATATAGAGGTCCCACTAAAACTAAAATGGAAATAAATAGAATACAGTATATCAGTACATGACTTTTCTTTTTATTACCTCTAAATTTCATTTCATCTTCTCCTTACTTATAAATAAACAGAGCGCTAAGATAACCTTGACGTGTATGCACAAACACTCTCGTTGTATTTTCTATATTATGGCAGTTCTCCCACGAAACCACTTCATCAAGACCCGCCATATATACCCGACTGCCCTGACGTCGTTCAGGGTCATAGACTACATACCTTGTTGAAGCAGTGGCATTTGAATTGAATTGCCAGGTATCTTCTGCCTCATCCGGCTTTCTTCCCGTGCTTATAACAGAGTTTAATCCGTCAGTATATGGCGCATTGTAAAGACTGTTAACATATCCGAAAGTATATCTCAGATTTGCGGACGGCACAGTGTTCGAGGTGTATTCGTCAGCAGTACCTGTCATATTCCAGAGTACGGTATTCTCGCTTTGGTCATAAATCTTTTCATAAACTCCAATGTACCCTGCCGAATTTGTCGCATAACGAATTAAATCGCCTTCTTCAATATCGTCCTTGTATACACCCTCATCAAAGTAAGCAGTAATCTCCGCACCCTTTTGCAGTCCATGCAGAGTCATCACTAACTCTCCTTCATCATCGCCTATCCACTGCTCGTATACATCCGTTACCATAGTAATTTCGGTTGAATTGCTTAAGGTTGCGTTGTCATTGCTGGACATAAGCACAAGATTTGCAAACGGCGTCGAATCATCATAACGGTATAATCCCAAAATACTTTTTTTATTGTTATTATTCCACCATGTAACATTTGAAAATTGCTGCACACCAAAAAGCTTTTCGTCCGGATCTTCAATATCATTAGGCGGAACTCTCATATAATAAGTCTTTGTTGACATCACATATTTTCGTTCAAAGCTTTTCATAGTAAAAAGCCATGAATAAGAACCGGCGGGCAATAATTCTTCAAGAGTATTATCTCTTTCTCTTTCCTGTCCTGCGGGCGATGATAAATCCAATTCTTTTATTTCGCCATCACTGTTTTTTCTGTAAAAAACAGGCTGTCTGACCAAAGCACCATCTTGACCCGAGCAAAGAATTTGTTTAACATAATCTTTCGTCCGTCGTTCTCCGTCCAGAACTACGTGGTCAGCAAGAACAAGATTCTCATGCTGACGCTGAACATTATATATTTTTACATAGATATTATCTTCGTGGTCTTTTCTTGCGTCTACAAGTCTATAAATATATCCCAAAATGCGGTCGCTCTGCCTTTGCTTTCCTACTGACGCAATTCTTCCTGCAATATCTAAAACAAAAGACGTCTGTTCGCCTGTAACAATTTTATCTTTGTAATAATGAGCAACCTGATATTGTTCACCGTCAATCGTTACCCATCTGTCATCTGTATTGCCTGCCACTTTCTCCACCTTACCGCTTACGGTTTGACTGCATTGCCAACCTCTGATATATGAGCCGTCAAAAGATTTTGAAACGCAGAGAATATCACCCGCGAGCAACATATTCTCATTTACTTCCTTGCCGTAGGGATAGCTTTTAAAGAATATCCATTTATCTGAATCCTTATTAAAGTCAAGTTCTTCCTCAGAACCATCCTCTATTCTTTCAGCATATACCTTTTTTCTTGATACGTCAATACCCGTTACGCGAACGGTATCATAAGTTTCAATAATCACTGTATCCACATTTCCGGACGAAATTATCGTAACAGAACCTGTATCAATATTAAACGCACTGTCATAATCAGTTTCTAACACCATACCGTTATAAATAATCGCAGTATCTCGTCCGATTTTTATCTTTGCAGTTTTTCGTCCATTATAATAGAAAAGCGTAAAATCAGAATATTTTTCAATATTCTCCGCATCAATTCTCACTACTGATGTTTTATCATCTGTGCGATAAAAAACAATACTACGCTCGTCATTTTCTTCAGTATAATAAACAATCAAATGATAGCCCAAAAGTTCATGAAGTGCTTCATCATTACAAATATAGTTTACACCATCTATACCGATTTTTTCTATATCATTAGTCCGTGTACCCGAAATTTCAGTAAAGCAGTTAGCGGTTACACGTCCCTTTATATATTCAATATCATAAATATCCTTCAAAAGAGTGCTTTTCGTTTCGCCGTAATTATGTCTGTATTCTGTATGAAGTGTATTGTACATCATAACAACGCAGTCGCCAAATGTTGCCGTATCAAAATTAGATATTCCCTTTAACATATTAAGCTGTACTGCCGTCGAAAGATAATTATTGTCTAAGCTTTCCGCAAGTGCATTTATATCTGCGCTTCTGAAGCTTCTTATAAGCATTTCCGACATTTCCCTTACTGTCAGAGTGTCATTCGGACGAAATTTACCGTTTTCGTCCGGTTTGACAATTCCCATTGATTTAAGTCCCGACAATGCTATGCTTAAATCATTATCCTCCGACACATCTATAAATTCATTTGTGCCGTTGCCTGTAATATTATCCGACTTCAGCATACGTGCAAGATATATAGCAAATTCACCGCGCGAAACAGTCTGATTGACCTTGCCCTGATAAGAAATATCCTCGCTGAATATTCCCAGTTTTTTCATAAGTTCAAATGCAAAATCATCTGCTTCTTTTTCTGTAACGCTTGTATCGGACGGCGATGAAACCGAAACATATTCGGTTTCATTCGTCCAGCCCTCATAAAGCATTTTTGCTGCTTCTGCACGTGTTATTGTCCCAAGCGGTCTGAAGGAGCCATCCTCATATCCGCTTATAATTCCCATTTGCCTTAAAATCTTAACTGATTTTAACGCATAGTCTGAAATATCAGCCTCGTCAGTAAATAATTCCGCATCCGCATTATATTTATCAGTAAGCTTCATAGCACGGCTTATAAGTGCGGCAGCGTCCTGTCTTGAAACAGACATTCCTACACCAAAAGTATATTCGCTTATTCCCTTTACAATACCACCTTGGAATGCCGTCTGCAAATAAGGGTAATACCATTCATCACTTACTACATCATTAAATGTCATATTCTCCTGATGCGCAGATGATATATCAAAGGTCAGAACCAGCATTTTAACAAATTCCTCACGTGTGATATTATCCTCAGGTCTGAAATAACCTAAGCCGTCTCCGCTCACGATACCTTCGGAAAACAGTTTGTTGACTGCACTTTCTGCCCACTCAAAGCTCTCCATATCTTTAAAGCTATCAACGGTTTCATCTTTTATATCTGTCTTATTTCCATAATTTGTAGAATCCGTCTTTGGAACAGGGGTTCCGCCGCCCAATACTGTTACAGGGACTTTTCCTACGCCGGAACTGCCGGAATTACCGCCTTTTTCGCTTACACTACTGTTTTGTGCTTTAGTTATTGCTTCGCTCAGCTCGTTAAAATTATGATATGTACTATATGCCACCTTTCGGCACACTTCTGCGGTAAGTTGATTTGTGTTATATCCGGGACGCAGCGATGATATTACTGTTTTTACATCGCCCGCACCTGTAGGATTTTTTGTTACCGACAGAATAAGTGCGTCTGCAACTGCCAAGTCAAAGCTGTCCAAAGAATTGAACGGTGCAAGTCCGCATAAAAATTGCGCCAGTTGCGACTTTGCAGTATCTGTTACATAATCTGCCGATAAAACCTTTTTCATAGGATTCTCGTTCATTGGCTTTATCATAGCCGAATAATCCATCAGATTAGTTATTTTGCCGTCTGATACGGTTGCGGCAACTGCCGCACGCTGATAAGCACTTACACAAGATAATTTGTCATTTGTATCAAACGGTGCGGCGGCAGTAAGAAGCCTTGCAATAACTGCAGAATTTACAGTACCGTCAAACGGTGATACAAATTGCAGTTTAACACGGTTTTGCTTTATATATTCCTCAACGTCATTTACTCCCGAAACCGCCGCTTGGTTTAAACCTTCAATGGCTGTTCTGTTGTCATCTTGTTCTGCGTAAGGACGGATAACATCAATCAGTTTCTCGCCTTTTTGATATACCCGAATACGATATTCTCCGGTAGGACAATCCTTCAGATTTATCTGCAGTGAAAATTCTCCGTCTTTATTTGGCTTTATCTGGTTTGTATAAACTACTGCTCCGTCTTTAACATTATCAGCATCTTGTATTGTAAAATTATTGTCGAGGACAGAAACGGAAACATCAGCCGTTCCGCTCGGTGCAGTTCCTGTAACTGTGAGCCGCGCATCTGCATCGAACATTCCCGCCTCTGCCGCCGCATATACCGAAACAGGTAAAAGCATACAGAGTAATACGGTAAATAAAAAACTGATTCTTTTCATTGAATTATCCTCCTACCTAATGCTTTATGCACAATATTATTGATTTTTCCTGCTGCCGTAAGTGCAATAAGGATTCATTTTCTCAAAACCATCCCATATAAACACTCTCTGTTCTGCCCACTCTGTCGGTGCGCTGTGCGCTTCACTCATAGAAATATTTTCTGTTTTACCTGCGCCTACAGTAAACTTCTCATATTTCACAGCACTTACTATATCTTCCTCACTGTTATAATAAGCGCTTATTATATAAACATTTGTCGCTGTTTCTGATGTATTGGTTATTATGGTGCTTGCCTTACCGTCTGAATCAATAACAGGAACGGCTGACTGTACGATGCCTTCTCCCGTTGTAAGCTGTGCAGAGGTATCGCCATATGTCACGGTATAAACCGTATTTGGTGAAAGCGTTGCGCCGTCACCAGTAAAGTCAAAGCGGTAAATGCCGTCCTCACCCAATACTGCCGTCAGACTATAATTCTTTTCCGCGTTTGTAATAGTCGGCAATGCTTCAATCTTGGTATTTTTAGTAAATATCAATTCCATTTTAGCTAATGCAGGCGACACAATTCCATTTTCTGCCTGCATCTGATCACCTTCGCTGTCTAAAAGTCTTGTCTTTTTCAGACCGCCAGGATTTGCTCCTGCCTTAAATACTGTTGTATCAATTTTCTTTCCGACCAAGGTCTGGATTTTCGATATGTCAGAAAGCTCAATAACAAATATTTCACCGCTTTTGCGTTCGGGTAATCTGCTCAATACAAATGCGTTGCCTGTGTTGTTAATGTCAAAGCCTGAAACGTTTTCTCCGTTTAACAAAAGTGGGTCAGTTGCTATATTATACTTTTTAATCCTAAAATCAGATGATACCACAGTATTAAGCATTTTTATTTCCTTTACAATAGACGGAGCATCCTCTGAAAATTGGAGCGTGTTTTCCAAATTTATCTGTGCCGTAACTGCATTATCCTCAATTGTTATCTCATCGCCGGCTTTCACTCCGTCCACGGTGGTAATATGGAAATTGTCAAATACCAATCCATTCGGGAAACGTCTGCCTGCCATCGTCAGCGTCCATTCCTTTGCAAGCTCCTCCTCAGTTATGTCAACGGTTACGGAAGCGAGCTTTGCTTCATCTGAGAGTGTGTAATAAACAGGCTTCTCATTTATATATTGTGTTGCCGTAATCTTATTACCTTCTTTTTCCAAAAGCAGTTGAAATTTAACGGTTGTGTCTGCAACAAGAGTATTGTTTTCCCAGCCTGTTAAGTATGCACTTCTGCCCCATGCAGTCGGCGCTGTTTTATACGCCGCTTTAATTCCGCCGTGTTCAATTATTGAAAGCTGCGAAATTTCCGTACTTCCTATCCTAAGAGTTGGTATAAGTATATTTGATTTAGCACCATCTCCAAGCCATGTAAGATTTGACTGTGGTGTTACATCGTAGGATAAAAGCAATGCGCCTTTTGAAAAATCAAGAGGTTCTGTACCTTTAATCGAGAAATTAGATGTTCCCGAGTTTTCCGGTATGTACTCATTCACATATTTTAATGCCGGATTTCCGCTTATTTCAGTTTTTGTAAAGGAAATTCCCATTCCCGGTTGCGAAAATCCATTTGGTAATGTGCTTCCGTCATAGTTGTCAAAGCCTTCGTACCAGTAAAACGCATTAGGGTCATAGCCGTCTGTTCTGACAGTTTGCGAGAAGTCGCCGAGCGTTATGGTGTAATCCGTAAGCTCGCTTAACTCGTCAATATTTATTGTCCAGACATTAGGCTCATCAGTCGACTGCTCGCCCGTAAAGCTTTTGCCGTCCTCGCCTGTCATTTTAACCTTATCTGCGGTTAAATCCACATATTTGGAAGTAATGAATTTTATCGTTTTTGTACTCGCAGGAAGTCTGTCCCTTGAATCAAGCGTAAGAGTTTTTCCGTCACCGTCGAGTATTATAGTTTCCCTTGCGGCAATCGTTCCTTCACCCAATGCCGCACGACGAATACAGCTATACATATTCTGAGGCTCATCACCCGCAAAACTCGTTACAGCCGACGGAGATTTCAGCTTTAATATATAAAATTCTCTGTCATTTGCAATATCAAGTCCGCTTATGGTCATTCCACTGTTACCCTTTCCACTGACTTTTGATGCGGCAGCCGTTCCTGCTTTAAGTAACAAAGGATTATCCGCACTGTATTTTGTAAGTGTATAATAATCGTTATCACCCGTCAAATTCTGATTTAAAGGAATGGCATTTGACGCAACCACATAGCTTGACGGACTATTCTCAGGTGCATAACTTGCATTATCGGTAAAGATGATATTTGCCTTTGTATCACCAGGCGAAATATAGCTGACACCGTCTATATTCATTGTACCCTCACTTCGCAGTGTTATATTATCAATTTTTACAGAGCCGCCTTTTGTCGGTACTGCAAAGCGCATAAACATATCGCCGCTTAAAAGCGAATTCATTGTCGTTTTATCAACAGCCTGATACTTGTATTCTATTGGTGTTGACGTATCTTTAAGAGTCATAGGTTCACCGTTTAAGTATTGCTTTACTGTCAAAACCTGATTTTCTTCATCATATACAAGTGCTGTTTGTATGTGATATGTAGTCCCCTCAGTTGCTATTTTATTTGAAGCCGTAAAGCTCAAATCAGCTGCTTTTGTGGCATAATCAGTCGCTAAATCTGCCTTCTTTGTGTAGCCGCAAATTCTTCCTGTGTTTTGTATTCTGATAATTCCGAGCATATCCGTATCCGCATCTTCACTGCTTCTTAACACAAGATAAAACGGTGAGGTTAAATTATTCATTGTTACATCAAAAGACAAAATCATTGGTCCTTTTGAAAAATCGAATTTAGGCAGTGGTTTTGTGACAGATTTATTATTGTCAATAATTGCAAACGCACTGTTTGTAGCTGTAATGTTAAGAGAATAATCGCCTTCATCAGCGTTTGCACGCGTTAAATCTGCATTAACTTTTCTTACCGACTTCGCCTTACTCATATCCTCAGGCAGAGCGTTAAAATTTTGGTTCCAATAATAACCGTACTCCGTTCCCTGTCCTCCGCTTGTAACCGCCGCATCTTCGCTCGGCGGTTCCTTGCCTGTTGTCGTTATAGTCTGTGAAAAATCGCCTAAGGTAACGGTATATTCAGTACCCTCGGTTAAATCTTCAGTTATATTTATTGTCCATACATTCGGTTCTGTTTCCGACTGCTCACCCGTAAAGTTTTTGCCGTCCGTGCCTGTCATTTTTACATTTTCCGCACTAAGATAACCATCGCTGAGCTGCGGTGCGGTTATAAAGCGTATAGCCTTCGCATTTGTGGGTAGCTTGCCGTCAGCGTCAAGCGTAATTGTATTGCCGCTTCCGTCGAGTATTTCAGTTTCTCTTGCAACAATCGTTTTACTCCCCATAGCTGCACGGCACAAGCATATGTACGGACTGCTTACAGCCTCGCCCGCAAGATTTGTAATAAGTGAATTATCCTTTAGCTTTAAAATATAAAATTCATTGTTGCTAGTAATATCCAGTCCACTTACGTTCATTCCGTTATTGCTCTTCCAGCCGACCTTTGATTTAGCAGGAGTTCCTGCTTTTAAAAGCAGAGGATTGTCTACCGCATCATATTTTGTAAGCGTATAATACTCATTGTCGTCTGAAAGCTCAGTCTGTGACGCCGTAATTTTATTTATTGCCCTTGGATAACCTGACGGCTTGCAATCGGGGTCATATTTCGCCGTGTCCGTATATTCTATACTTGCGACTTGAGTATTTGCTCCTATCCAGCCTACAAGCGGCAAATCCGTCTTACCCTCACTGCGAACAGTCAGATTGTCTATAACGCATTCAGAGTTTTTTACCGGAGCATTAAAACGCCAGTACAGCTTACTGTTCATCATATTTTGCATCTTTGTTTTATCTTCGTCTGTAAACTTATATTCCAACAATTCGTTGGTTTTTACATTCATTAAAGGTTCACCGTCAAGATAATATTTAGCCGTCATTATACCATTGCTGTCATTGTATGAAATAGAAATCTGAATTTGATATTTTTTATTTAGATCATACGTTTTTCCTGTTGAAACCATTGCGCTGTTAGGGTCGGATTTTGTTCCGGCAACTTCGTCAACCTTCGTGTTTGCACCAACAAGGTTATAGTCATAGCCATACACGGTGCCATCTTTAAATCTTACACCGTGAAACAAATCATTATCACCCGCATTTGGATTTGTTGTACCCTCTGCGCTGCTTCTTATAGCAAAATAAAAGTTTCCGTCAGTCAAAACCATAAAATCATACGATAATACCATTGAACCCTTTGAAAAATCAAATTGGGGCATTTTCTGTGTAACAGCTCCATTCATTTCGTCAATAGGCATAACTCCATTTCCTGATGATGTAAATTTTATGGCATAATCGCTCGTTTCCTCATTTACAGTATAGCGTCCCACTGTTCCGCCCCACCATCTTGCAAAACCGCCTGACTTCTGAGTTCCCTCAGGTAAATCGTTAAAATCCTGACACCAGTAGTAGTTGTAGTCTGTTTCAGTTCCTCCGCTTTGAACTGCCGCAGCCGAGGCAACAGTACCGAATATCAGACAAAAAGCCGTTAAAGCCGATGTCAATTTCAAAAAAGTCTTTTTCATTTTCTCTCTCCTCTCTTTTTTTCTATTCCCTTATATACAATCTCTTGAACTTAGTGCTGTCCTTTGTTCCGACAATACCCTCGCCGTAGGTCATATAGCCCACACGTCCGACGCCGTCGTTTTCATTGATTACCATAGAGAATTTCAGTTCCGTTCCCGGCTGAATTTCCTGCAATTCGGGCATTAATGACTTCCAAGGCACACGCAGCTCATAATATGTATGCAGTCCCTCTCGTACTATAGCAAGCTCGCTGTCGGATATACTTGTATAATCTCCATCACCTGTAAAGGTTGTTTTATGTCGGTATATCGTAGGCTTATCGTCTAAAAGGCACATTGCAAATTCCTCAAACTCACTCTTTGCAAGCTTGTCCTCAGGGTCATATACAAGTGCAAGCTGAATACTGTCCATACTCCAGCAGTTTACAGGCGTGCAGCCACTTGCAAAATGAATATTATCCGTTACATCTGCATAAAAATATAAATTATCCTTATCCCATTTAACCGCAGCCTGACAGCTTAAATCATCAGGACCTGCATATGTGCTTCCCAGCGATAATAAGCTCTTAAACTGGTCATTTCTGTTAAGCGTCATAAAACCATCCGTCCATTCATTACCCTTGCCGTCTATAACAATAGGACTGATTGCCTTCTGTGCAGCAGCAAAATTATAGTTTTTGCTGATATAAGAGCCAAGTCCGCTTTCCTCGTCTACAACAAACGCAGTTTCAACCTGTGTTTCGTCCGCAGTTAATCCTACAGGCAAACGCAACTTTAATTCTTTTGTTTCATTTGGAAGCAAGGTAACCTTGGTATCGGGTACTTTTTTATGCCATTCATTTGGAGAAATCAGCGTAAGTCGTCCTTTTACTATATCATTTCCGGTATTTGTAATGCTGCATCGCATTTCCCAGCCATCTGAAACCGCAGTAAGAGCAGATTCAAGCTGAACAGGTTCCTGATAGGTTAAATAAATATATCCGTTATACCATACCTTGTTTTCTCCCGTAATCAGCAGACGAACTCTCTCTGTTCCGGACACCGCTTTGCCTGCGGAAATTGTAAGCTTCCCTTCTTGGGAATTTATAGTTCCTGACCCTTTTATCCTAACTTCACTGCCTTCTAAAGCATCGGCAGAAACAGTCACAGGCTTACCACTGTAATTTTTGATTTTTATATCTGCGTCCTTTCCATAAGTTACCGGTATAGCGATCTGTTCGGGATAAACGCCACCCTCAGTACATTCAAATGATGTAAAGTCTCCTTCAATATACTGTACGCGTTTGTTAAGGTCAAAACTGTAAACACCTTTTACCCCACTTATCTCTTCAGCATTTCCATAAGAGTCATAAAGCGTTAGTTTGTCTGTTCCCAGCTTCAGCGTTGCGAGCTGTCCATTCTCCCGATTGGAGTACATTACCCCAAACTGCTTTCCTGTTTTCTTATTCTTGAAGCGCAGAATAATACTCGTGTCATTTAATTTGATTTCATCTATATATTCTGAATCAGCATACATATGGTTCATTTGACTTACCATGAGGTACGCAGGCTTTGCACCGTACGGAACCATATACGGAAGCGGATACGTCAGTCTGTCTCGCATAATTCCGAAATTGCTTTCTCTGTCTGCACGAATGTTTGTGTTCTTATCAAGCAAACAATAGTGATAATATCTGTCAACAATTCCCGTTGATAAAATCAACGGATATGCCTGCGCAATGTATGCGCCCTGCTCTAAATAAGAATTTACGTCCTCGTAGTTGGAGGAATATCCATATTCTGTTATCCAAAGTAGTTTGTCCTCCAATCCATACTTTTTCATCAGTTCTTTTATTTTAACCAAATTTCTGTCTCGAACAGAATAAGTTAAAGGGTCGCCATCCCATTGATAAGGATGAATGGATAAAATATCCATATCCTTCCCTATTCCTGTATCCAGCACTTCGCTAATCCACTCTATCGGTGCACCGGAAGTATTTAATCCGATAACAGGAATATTAGGGTTGACGTCTCTGATTGCCGCCTTAGATACCTCGTACAGCTTGGCATAATCTGATGCGGGACGATTTGAGAGATTAAAGCTATGATTAGGTCCAAGATTATATTCATTCCATATCTCAAACTGGTCAGCCGTATCGCCGAACATATCCGCTACCATACGGCAATAATCTGCCCAGCGGCAAAGTCCTTCTTTTGTATATGGAGGTGTACGCTCTGTTTCAGAAAAAGCATACTGAGCACCCATCCATGAGGCAGAATGAATATTTATATCAATTTCCATTCCGTTATTTTTAAACGCTCTGAAAAGCGACTTAAACGCCATAGGTATTCCCACTCCCGTTGGCTCATAATTATTCGCACTTCGGCGAAAATTATTATAATACAGCATCATTCGCACATTGCGTATCCCAATTTTCCGCGTCAGCTCTACAATGCGTTCATCTTCCGGATTTGTAAGTGCAATTTGAATACCCATATGCTTATTCACAAAATCATCGCTTTCATGCCGTACATAGGAAAATTCAGTTCCGCAATGGCTGTAAAGCTTTTTCTCTGTATCACGTGCCTCAATATCTACGCGGTAAATCCCGTATTTATCAACTTTGAATTTATGTGTAACCTTCTGTTTATCAAGTGGCTCAACACTGACTGTATCCTCTGCCGTATCAATGAGCGTACCGTATTCATCGCGTATCGTCCATTCAATATCAAGGTCATATCCACCGTCCGCCTGAGAGTGAACAGGATATATTGTATTATCAATATTCGCGCTAAGCTCTATTTCCTCGCCCTGAAAAAATATATTACCTATATGCTTTTCCGTATCAGCAGTAATATTTATACGGCTTACGGTATCTAAACGGTATAGTCTGATTGCTGAAATCGTAACCTCTCCGCCTCTTGAATATCCCATAGATTTACTATAAATCCCTACACGGAAATCGTATCCGTCCAACTCATTCGCAAACCTCGGATTTGGCAAAAACCACTGATAATTACGCCAAACCTTGGTATCGTTAAAAATTATATACTCACGCTCTCCTGCGTTAACCGAGGCATTAAGCGGTGTGTTTGCGCTCATTTCCCCTGCTTCTTGTCGGATAATCGGCTGGTACTTCATACTGTCATACTCAATTGTCAGACTTGAACGTCCTTCATCATAGTATTCAACAGCCACAGCATAGCTTTGACCGTCCGTAACCGAGTGCGCAATAGAATCATCGATATCCACATTGATATATCGTGCATTATTGCCCTTATTCGGCGTAATAACCCAACCTTGCTTTCCTAGATAATTCTTAACTGTAATCTCTGACGAATCATCGCCTATTTCCGCCGTCATACCAACTAGTTCAGGCTTGTCGCCGAATATAGCATGAGCAACCTCAATGCCGCCCTCTATACCCTGCTGCCAACCCTGATTTAAGGAAGATGTGGGAGAATAGTCATTCTCATGAGCCATGCACAGATTGTTTGTACAAAACACAAACAGAATAGCCGTGGTCAAAAACAGTATTCCTATTCTTCTCATTCAATCACCTTATCCTTTCACTGCACCAATCATAACGCCTTTTGTAAAGTACTTCTGTACAAAAGGATACATAATCATAACAGGAAGAGTGCTGACAACAATGAGTGAATATTTCAAAACATCCGCCAAGCCCTGTTTGGAAGTCATAGTATCAAAATCAGTAGTCATTGCCGTATCAATCTGATTTGCCAGCAAAATATTTCTCAGCACAATCTGGAGCGGATTTAACTTTGCATCCGTAATATACAGAAATGCGTTAAAATAAGAATTCCAATGTGCTACGGCATAATAAAGGGTTATAACCGCAATTACGGGCTTTGAGAGCGGAAGCAGTATTTTCCAGAAATATGCTATATCGTCACATCCGTCTACTCTTGCCGCCTCCAAAAGTTCGCTCGGTATGCTGTTTTCCATAAATGTCCTTGCAATCATAAGATTATATACCGACATTGCCGTAGGCAAAATCATTGCCAGCGGTGAATTCATAAGACCTAATTTATTTACAACCATATATGTAGGTATCATACCGCCCGAAAAAATCATTGTAAATGTGAAAATAAAACTCCACATTCTTCTGTACGGCAAATCCTTTCTTGACAGAGGATAAGCCGCTATTAATGTCAGTGCCACATTAAGCATAGTTCCGAACAGAGTGTATAACACTGTATTTCTAAATCCGATAAGCACTTCATTTGTCTGAAATACCGCCTTATAGCCCTCCAAGCTAAAGTTAACGGGCAGTAAAAATACACGCCCCGCCATTACTGCCTCTTTAGAGGATAATGACGACGAAACTATAAATATAAGAGGCCAGAGAAGAATTATCAAAATCAACAGGATTACAGCATAAATAACCGCATAAAACAAAGTGTCCTGTTTAGATGTTTTTATACTTTTCTTTGCTTTAACGCTCATAATCTCTTACCTCCTTACCACAGACTTGTATCACCGTACTTATTGGCAAGCCAATTTACGGTCGAAACAAGAATAAAATTAATTATCGAATTAAACATACCTATTGCAGTAGCATACGAATAATTTCCTCCACTTGCCGATATACCCACCTTATACACATAAGTTGAAATAACCTCGCTTAATCTCAGGTTCACATCATTTTGCATAAGATATATTTTTTCGAAGCCCAAATTCATAACCTGACCTGCATTTATAATAAGCAGTAATATAATTGTAGGCATAATTGCAGGAAGGTCAATGCTTATTACACGTCTTAGCCTTGATGCGCCATCCATCTGAGCCGCTTCGTGTAAATCGGGTGATACTGACGAAAGTGCTGCCAGATAGATTATAGAGTCCCATCCCATGTTCTGCCACACACCCGACCAAACATACAGATGTAAAAATGAGGTTGGACTTGAAAGCAGGTCGGGCGCATTTGTACCAAACATCATCTTATAAATATTACCGTACAATCCGACAAACGGATTGAAAAATTGGTTAACCATTCCGACAAGTACCACTACCGAAATAAAGTGCGGAACATATACAATCATCTGCGTAGCTTTTTTAAATCTTTTATTTCTCATGATGTTAATACTCAATGCCAAGAGTATTGGTACAGGAAAACGTGCCACAAGCGAGTACACCGATGTAACCAATGTGTTTTTCAGTACACGTGCGAACTGGTATGAGCTGATAAAATTTTTGAAATGCTTCAATCCAACCCATGGACTTCCCCATACTCCCTTTGCCGCATCAAAATCCTTAAATGCTATTTGCAGTCCCATCATCGGTCCGTAAGCAAAGATAATAATGTACAAAAGAGGAAGAATCAAGAATAAAAACAGCTGCCAATGCTTTTTCAAATTTTCGATTAAGGATGTCCTCTTAATTGTGTGGGTTTGCAAAACTACCTTTGTTGTTTTCATAACGGCATATCCTCCTATTTATTGCATCTGTCATATGCTTTCTGCACAATATCAAGCATTTCATCAACACCTATCGCTTTCATTTCCTTGAGATAGTCCTCCCAACCGCTTTCAATATCCCAGTCTCCGATTATAAACCGTGCTACGCTGTCTTTGCGATAACTTGTAATGTTCTGCTGAATTTCATTGATAGCATTTATTTCATCCTCAGTGTAAATTATTTTTGTTATATATTCCTTAGGTTTCTTATCAAGATAGGATTGCAAATGCTCCGCAATTCTTGTTTCATATATATTGGAGCCACTGTCTACTGTAGCACAAGCAAGCTCATAACTGCGGTATGCGGGAGCGCCCTGCTGCCAATGAGAATTTTGTGGCGAGCCCCATGCTAATACAGGCTTGATTTTCGCCTTATATCCCATACTTTCGAACATGCCATGATCACCCTCTTCCGGTTCAATCCAATCCGTTCCCTTCTTACCAAATCTGTTCCAAATGGACATTTCTTCACTCATCATAATATCCCCTAAACGAAATGCTGCTTCAGGATACTGACAATTTTTTGTGATAAAGAATGAGTTTGTCGGGATACTTGCCGCATATACTGCATATCCCGTACCGTTATCCTGCGTAAGTGGTGCGAGAATATCATATCCTTCCGCTCTATCTGTTGCATTGATAAGATAGGTCGGTGCCATAGAGGTAAAGCAACCCACTTGCACGCCACTTGGGTTTTGTATTGTCTGTCTGGTCTGTGCACCATCAGAAGTAAAAGATGATGGAGAAAGCAAACCCTCTGTACAAAGCTTATTCAAATACTTTAATGCCTCTTTATACTCAGGCTCAACATAAGCCGCTTTAATTTTTCCATTCTCAGGATATAGATAATTGCTTTGAATATCAATTGGTTGGAACGCTGCTGCAATAAAGTCACAGAACCAGTTTTCTCCGCCGCTTGTAGCGCCGATAAACGGAATCTCATCTGCTAATCCGTTACCATTTGGGTCTTTCTCCTTAAACGCCTTTAAAACATTATAAAATTCGTCCAAAGTTTTCGGTTCTGAAAGATTTAGCTTTTCAAGCCACGGCTTGTAAATCCACATACGATATCCCAGCTCGTTTTGCAGGATTTTCTGATAACGCGGTATTACATAGATATTGCCATCAGCCATAGTAATCATATCCTTAAGATTAGTTTCTGCTTTTAAAACATCATTCAAATAATAAGCGGAATTATCATAGTATTGATTCAAAGATTTGATGAAACCTCTTGAACCATATCTCAAAATAGAACTGTCCTCCATAGGAACATTCACAATTATATCCGGCAAATCCTTACCGTCTGCTGCAATCATCAGTTCTACCTTTTGCTTTGCCTCTGCGACAGTTGACGGCAGATAAACAAATTCAATATCACAATTCATTTTTTCTTCAAGTGCTTTGGTATAAAGATTTTCGTCATAATCTGTAACTAATGCATCTTTGGGAATACCTACTGTCAGAGTAATTTTTTCTTTGCAAACAGGAAATTCTCCCGGTGGATTAAGATTTTCGTCCATCACATAAGCTTCGTTCGTTGTTGTAGCAACATTCTTTTTCTCTCCGCAGCCGCTAAGAACCGTAGCTCCGAGAGTGCAAATCAATAAAAATGATAGCAATTTACAAATCTTTTTCATAATTCTCCATCCTTTCATAAATGAAAATTTGTTATTTATCTTACTTATTCACCGCCGAGAGGTCCGAACGAATAACCGTTGTTAAGCGGTTTCATTTCGTGCAATTTCCACACAAACAGTTTAATTGTATATCTCTCCGTAGGAATAGGTGTAAAATCAAGGTTTAATTTATAATTACCGTTTTCTGTAATTTCCATAATTTTTGCCGTGACAAGCTGTCTGTCTGAATTATAGACAGCGGCTAAAACGCGCTCGCCGCCCTCAAATTTTTCCAGTGCAATGTCTGCCGAAACCTCTGCTCCGTTTTCTGTCAGTTTTGCCGACTGTTCGGGTGTCGAACTTACTGTCGGAGTTGCCGTTGGCTCTGTTATCGGTCCTGCTGTCGGGCTTGCCGTTGGACTTGCCGTTGGCTCTGTTATCGGTCCTGCTGTCGGGCTTGCCGTTGGGCTTGCCGTTGGCTCTGTTATCGGTCCTGCTGTCGGGCTTGTCGTTGGACTTGCCGTCGGGCTTGCCGTTGGTGTCGGAGTTACTTCAGCTATCTGTGAAAATTCAATGACGGTTTCCGCATCTTTAATATTGTAAATTCCGTTTTCTGTCTGCTGTCCGTTGCAGAATGCTATTTTCCCTTCCTCTGCTGTCAGATCAAGCGCTCCTATAGTATTATTGTCCAATATAGCAGTACCGCCATTTCCGGCCTTTACCAAATAATCATTATACGGCTTAAAAGTACCGCTCCAGCCGCTTACATCTCCTATTTTATCCTTCCATTTATCATAAGTACCATCAGCAAAAATCAAATACGAGTTTTCTGTTGTTAAATTGCTTGATGCACGGCTGGCAGCAAAAATTCCCGAATTGTCCTTGTTCCCGCTGCTTAAGCCCTCGCCTGTAATCAGACGTGCATCACCGCCAACCCAAACGGCAGTTGTGCCGTCAACATGAAAATTTGAATTCCATGAACCTGACCAATCATTATAGCAGCCGCCGTAAATGCGTCGTGTCACCTGTCCGCCTGATACGGCAATACGAGTATTTCCTGTCATAGTCTGACTCATTGAGCCACCGAATATTCCTTCAACGCTTCCACCGCTCATATTTATGTAAGTATCGCCTTCATATACTGTAGTTTTATCCACAGTACCGCCATACACATTCATAACTCTGCCACCGTCAATACTTATGTGTGTAGCTCCGCCTTTTATGTCCGTTCCTTTTCCCGAACCGCCACCGACTACATACGCAATCGCCGCATTATCCTTAATTGTTATATAGGTTTCTCCTGCTACTTCGGAACCGCTGTACGCACCTCCACCGAACACTCTTGAATCATAATAATTTTGCGAGCTGTCCTCTACGGAATATTCACTGTTTACCGTGCCTCCGATTACAATATGAGTATCGCCGTTTACAGGAGAATTCCAGCCACCGCCGTAAATGCGACGATAACGTCCGCTAAGAAGTGTCAAATCGGTACTCTCTGCAGTATTCCCAATCGAATTGCCTCCAAGAATATCAATTGGCTCTGTCATGGTCAGACCTTCACCCATTACAAGAGAATTTCCGCAGGCAAATATTCGGTTCGCCTTTTCATCCATGCTCGCTGCAGCCTTTGTAACAAACTTCAATTTTTCAAATTTTACCGGACCGCAAATCCTTAAAGATACGATTTCAGTTAAGTCAATACCTCCCTCAGTAACTCCCGTAATCGGATTTTGTCCTGTTACGGTCAGACTTTTTGAGGTATCCCAGCTTGAAACACGAACTGTGTCAAGCAATACTATTGTATCTCCGTCCTCCACAAGTTCAAATGCCTTTTGCATTGTGTTTACAGGCGAAGCTGCGCTTCCCGTTCCGTCTGAGCTTCCATTCATGCTTGATACATAAAAATATTTTCCCGTATCTGCATTTATCGGCAAATTGGAACGGAAAGTGTCCGTTTCCTGCATTATCGGAAGTTTCAAGCTAAAACTACCATCTGATTTTATTTTTTCCTGTGTTATGTAAGTGATATTCTCAGGAATTGGGTCGACAGCCGTATCATTATTTGACAGTACCATAGCAGTCAGCCATTTCCCTACATTCCTGTCCCCAAATGTGCCTGTGATTTCCAGCATCGCCGCCGATACCGGCAAGCTTCCTGATAATAACATTATCCATGCGACAATCACCGTTCCAATTCTTCTTTTGAGATGTTTTTGTTTCATGTTTTATCGCCTCTTTCCAATCTTGTTTTTCATATTCTAATTATATAAAATTCTAATATAATACGCTATAAGAAAAAACGGAAATTAGTAATAAGATTGCGAAAATTCTAGTTCCTATGCGGTCTGTGACACACAGACGTTAACTTAATATTAACAAATTCAACAAAAATATTATACTTGTTGTATGAAGAAAAATAGGCTGTATTATAAAAGTTGTGATAAATAAAAGCATAACAGCTTCATATCCTGTATAATGGAATTATCACCCAACCATTTAATGAGGAATTTGTTATGCTCTACATAAATTATACTCAAAATATCTTGGGTTTTCAAAGAATTTTAGTAAAAAAAATCACTTCTTCTCACTGTCTTGCTCTCATTGATATTCACAGAGTTCTTGATCTTCTCCCTAACAGAAGCCAAGTATTTTGTAAGCGATATGTAGTAGCAATACACCGATATTACCTTTGCCTTCTTCAAAAACGGCACTCAAGTTATTGACCGTTACCACTTTATCCGTCAAATGGTCTGGGCTTTCGATAAGGTAAGAAAACGGATACAACAAATCTACGGCAAAAAGTACCGCCTTTTATTCAAACACTCAAAACGGCTTCTCATAAAGCGAAATGTCAAGCTTAAGGATTGGAAAAAAGAACGGTCAAATTCTCTGCTTTACATATCTGATGAAATGCTTCAGGCGTACTATCTTAAGGAGCAATTCTATAAAATTATGGATGCCAATGACCGTCAAACAGCAAAGCAACTTATGTCTGACTGGATTTCATCCGCTGAAAGCTGTAATATTGAAGAATATAAGTATTGCGCTAAAACACTGCTGAATTGGCAGACCGAAATACTAAACTCCTTTGACGTCCGCTTATTCAAACAATTTTACCAAAGGCTGTAACAACAAAATCAAGGTCCTCAAGCGTAATGCTTACGGATACCACAATTTTAAAATAAGGTTTCGCAATCGTATCCTGCATATGTTCAGCTACAAAAACGACCTTGCAAAACAAGGTCGTTGATATACATTCATATATGGGTGATTTCCCATTCCACAGATTTCACCACAACTATTGACATAGAAAAAAAACATCCACAAACATTTCTTGTTTGTGGATATCAAAATGGCTCCTCCAGTGCGGAGCCATTTTGAAGGACACTCTTTTGATAGTGTTACTATTTATTTACTTTTACATTAGGTACATTCAAGTAAACGATTACATTTTCTTGATTTACTATTATTTTATTTACTATAAGATACACCAACTCTTTTAAGTAAGGAGCTGACCTCTCTTTTAACATTTTTCTGAAGTTTATCAAAAATAAACCTATTTCTTGTTCAGATAAACTTTTACGTTTTTCTTTTGCCAAATTTTCAATTTGTAATTGAATTTCGGCTTTCTGTTGTTCTAATGATGTAAGTTTCTCTATCAATGTTGAAGAACTGGCTATTGTAATAACGTCTGCAATTCTAAAAAGTTCTTTATCTATATTTCTTACTTCTTTTTTCAGAACCTCTATTTCTGATTGATGAGAATTTTCTACACGTTCCAAACACAATTTATAAATACAATGTTGTTGTTTATGACTGAGATGTGATATATAGTTATCTACAATTTTCAATACATACTCTTCTAACCAATCACGATTTACACAATGATTTTTGCATTTATAGTTAGAATTTCGTTTTCGACAACATATATAGGATAAATACACATTTCCTCTGCTATTGGTTGTTCGCTTGCCGACATAGCTCCCTCCACATTCACCGCATTGAACCTTACCGGAAAGCAAGTATTCTTCTTTAGCACGATTAGTATGGGCATTTTTTCTACTGTTCAAGATTATTTGAACATTGTTCCAATCTTCTTTTGATATAATCTCTGGAATCATATTTTCTACTTTTATTATTTCACTTTCAGGTTTATACTTATGGCGTGAACGTGCTCCAGTAAATTCATCTCTACTTTCCATCTTGTTATAGACAAAAGTTCCTGTATATTTTTCATTTCTCAAAATTTCATACAGTGAATTACGAGTAAACATTCTTTTACGCTTAGTACGATAACCCAATGAATTAATTCCCGCTATAATATCAGTGTATGATTTTCCCTCAAGAAACCACTGATAAATGAGTTTTACACCTTGTGCTTCAAATTCATTTATCTTGTAGAAATTTAATGCGTCCAGTTCATAGCCCAACGGTGGAGTTCCTCCGCAATGTTTTGCTTTCAAGGCATTTTCGGTTAAGCCTTTCATTGTTTCACGAGCCAAATTCTTTGAATAAAACTCTGCCATTGATTCAATGATACCTTCCAGCAAACAACTTTCAGGCGTATCATCAAATTGTTCCGTAGTGCTAATCAGATATTTTTTGTTTTTTCTCAATTCCACACGATATGCTACACTATCCATTCTATTTCTGGCAAACCTGTCTAATTTATGTACTAAGACAAGTTGCCAACCTTTTTGTTTTTTTTAATCAGCTATCATTTGTTGAAATTGTTGTCTATCATCTCGCTTTGCACTTTGTGCCTCATCGGCATAAACTTTATCAATAATAATATTATACTCTTGAGCCCATTTTCTTATCAATCTTATTTGTGCGTCAATAGATTCACTTCTCTGATTGTCCGAAGAATATCGAGTATATATAACTGCATGAAGAACTACAACTTTCAATCTTTGTTTAATTTTTTCTAAATAGTTTTCTATCATAATCCACACTCCTTTTGAGTGTACATCTGATATATTCTATTGTCCCTACTCTTGTATACTATGAAGTATATCCTAAACTATCACTTTTGTCAACCATTATATTTTCTGTTTTCATTAATATTTCTGCCAAAAGTTTAGTAATTTCTTTTTCATATTGTCCTACTTCTTCAGAAATTTCATTTTCTTTTATCACTATTGTTCTTTCTACTTTCATCTTAATTTTCCTCCTTTGAATTTTTGAAAAAGTGAGAATAGTCCGATAGACCATTCTCACTAATTCTTAATATTAGTATGTTGATGTAGTATAAGCGTCCTCATACATATCACCATTTATAATAAAAGTTTTTTCAACGGTTGTACACCATTCAGTACCGTCTACACCGCCACCATAAATATCAAAAGCAATTTTATGCCTTTTAGGCTCTTCTTTTGTTCCGCTTAACCATAAGTCCGTATATAGTTTACTTTCGTTTACAATGTTATTATAAGGAGCAGAGAATGTAGCAGATGTACTATTACTTGATACTTTATTCATATCAACCATACTACCTTGAATAAAATCACCGTCAAAGGTTTTTGATGTCCAACCAAGACGAGCGGTGGCTTTAGCCGGTGGTTTTGGTTTGTCCGATGGTGTTCGTGTTCCTAAGCGTTGAGAACAGGAATAGCTTTTCTGTGCATTGGTTTGCTCATAGCTTATACTCGTTTTGATTTCTGCGTCAAGTCCATAACCGCTTTTTATTGGGTCAGGCGATAATTTAATACTGTCTACTTTTAATTTTGCCTTATATGTGTATGTGTGATAACAAGTGTGACTTTTTCCGTCAGTAGTTGAAACGGTATGCTTTGTCTGTTCTTGCCAAACAATAGTATTTGTATCACTATCACAAATAGACGGGTCAATAGGCACTGTTTCTATTTCATCATCAGGTACTTCATCATTACTCGGAGGACGATTTTCACTATCAGGATTAGGTGTTTCAGTCGGAGTTTCAATAGGTGTATCAGGTCTGACGTATATTTCAAGCGTTTTATTCGGTGTATTTGGTGATAAATCTATGTTGGCATATGCTGATGTATCTTCGATTATTTTTTCACTATTTGAGCCGTTTATGACTCTATATCGCTCATATATGTATTCTGTTTCCGAATTATCAATGATTGCTTTACCCGAATTATCAGCCAATACATATGTTTTGGTTATACTATCAGACTCTCCAAAAGGTATTGATTCAGTATCTTCAAAAATCACTTCACCTGTGATACTGTTTATAAATCTTTTTGTTACTGTTCCGTGCAAGTCCAATCCAAGCGACACCTTAAACGGAAACTTAAAATTATATCCGACTGCTCCGCCATAACTGTAATACCATAAATCACCTTTTTGCTTATATTGTTGTCCTATACGAATAAGATTACTGTCAAGCGTATCACTTTCAACTGTGCCTACCCACGTTCCCTCTTGATTAATTTCTCCAGCCTCAAAGTTTGGATAAACCATATTGTTTGGTATTTTTCCTTTTTCTAATATATCACCGTAACCAAAACTTTGACCGTAAATATATTTCGGGTCGTTACCCTCAACCACTTCCAAAGCTCCGTAATGCTCATTAGAGCCGCCTTCATATCCCCACATAGAGAATATAACGGAGCTATACGGATAGCACGCTTTAGGTAATTTTTTATTTGGCATATTAGGCAATACTTTTTCTTCAATATTCAAGTCATTATCTTCTCCATCAATCAAATGGAATTTAGGACTGAATTTCATTTCAATTCGGCAAGTGTCACCATCTCGATATACACGATAACCTATATCGCCATCAAATAGCTTTTCTGCTTTTTCACTGTTTGAATCGCCCTCAACATCCGCATCGATGTCAAACTTGAATTTCAAGTCAGGTAAATCTTCATCTATATGGTCGTATATGTATTGACGTATGTTTTCATCAGGAATGTTTACAACATCAACACTTGCCACTACATATTTTTTGTCCATATCACCACGCCATATTTTTATGACATCATCATCTGATAATTCATCACCATATATACTTTTCCATATCGCATTATTATTTGCCGGAGATGTTTTATTTACATATCGCCAAAACGGAATATTTCCGCCCACAATTACAGAATTGACATCAGTGGTTTCCATATCTCTGTTCCAAGACCAATCTACCTTTGTATATCCGTCAAGTTCATCTGCATTTACAATATAACTTGAGGCTATGGCAGAAAAGACAACCGTAAATATCATTGTTAAAAATATTATTGTTTTTCTTTTCATATTCATTTTTCCTTTCTCTGTAATAAAAAAAGTGCAGATATGAATACTGCACTTTGATTTTACTTTTATGTTACGTTTGCTTTGAATTGTTGAATGTTGTATGTTTTTAATATATAATGCTCTTGTCGGAGTAATCCGCAGTTAAAGGCAAGACAGAAAACAGTGTAAAAGCTGGACGGTTATGCCACCAACTATCCCACATTATCGGTCGGGAGAGGAGGTGGTTGATATGGATAATGAATTCATAATTTCTTTTATGATTATTCTTCTACTCTTGGTAGTTTCCATAAAAAAATAACGCCAGCCCGCTAAAGCAGCGTTATTTTTCAAAAATAAACTCTTTGGCATAACCGTTTGAAGTCTTGCCTTTTTCTATTATCATTATATATCTATTATTTCATTTTGTCAATGATTAATACAATACTTTTACCATTCAACCGTATATCGAATTTCTCCATCAAAGTCCTTTATATAATCCTTATAACCTTGACCTTGTACCCATTCAAAATTAGTACGAATATTATTGAATGATACTTCAGGTTTATCAAGTCTTTCTAACGAAAGATTAGCACCATTATCAATAAATATACCAGATGTAAAGCTATTGCTATTAAGCGGCAATACTTTTATTGAAATTTGCTCTAAAACCTTTATATCATTAAATTCATATGTTCCCGATTTATCTATATAATAGCTCTTCATCATTGTAAAATCATAATCTTTATCAATGTCCCAATAGGCAATCTCAATAGCCCATCTTTGACTTTCAGGAAGATAATCAGGAACTGTAAGCGTTATTGTATCGCCGTCATATTTGATTGACTGTAATACCAAATCTTCAAACATCATAGCTTTTGAACGACTTAATGTTTTTGTTGAAATATTACCACCATTCACAACAGCCTCATCATATATTGCTTGAGAAATACTTATATCTGACATACTTACTTGATACTGCTCCGGAACGTCTGTTCTCAACGGCTCTGTCCAAGTAACCTTTCTTCCGAAATAGTCATATAGCGTTTCATCGGAATTAATTCTCTCATTTTTATCAATTAATCGTACAAGTACCGATGACGCTTCCGCTCTCGTAAGCAATCCGTCATCTCTGAAAGTGCCGTCATCATAACCGCTTAAAATACCTTTTGCATAAGCTTGAAGAACATAAGGCTTATATTCTTCTTTCATTCTGCTATAATCTTTAAGTTTTGTAATGTAGGTTGAAGTATCGGCTACTGAATCTTCCTTGAGATATTCAACCGCACGAGTAATAACCTTAGCCATTTCACCACGATTACAAGGAATTCCTACAAGTTTGAACATTGTATCTTGTTCTGTTATTAAGCCCAGTTCAAATGCCTTGTCAAGATACGGAACAGCCCAAGAGCTCCACTTACTGTTCCAAGTATTTTTAACTGTCGGTGCATTACTTTCGTTAAGCTCTCCGCATATTAAACAAACAACTGTTTTTATAAATTCTTCTTGTGTAATTTGATTATCAGGTCTGAACGTACCATCTTCATATCCTGAAAACGCATTAAGTTCAGAAATCTTATTTACATAGCTTGCATACCAAGCCGATTGGTTTACATCAGAGTAATCTGCCGCTAATGCAGAACTACAAGATATAAGCGTTACTGCAGATAGAAATGTTGCTAAAATTCTCTTTTTCATAATAAAATCCTCCTTTGTTCTATATCTTTTATTAACTATATTATGCCATATTTGTGTTATTCTGTCAAGATGTTTTTCTGGTTTTTATCTTGTTTTTCGACTGATTTTGCTTTCTTTTTCTGACATATTCAATCATCTGTTCTTATGTTGTTTGAACTTAGTTTAAACGGAATATCAAAGCTTTTTGGAAGAATACTTCTAACAGTAACAGGTTGCATTCTTATTCTGCCGGTAATCGAATATTTAGCCGGTGATTTTTGTATATCTGTTTCATCAATGATTATCTGATATTGAAAACTTCCGTCATCGGCATATTTCTCATATTCATCATTCAATTTCATATCTTCGGTCAGATATGTTTTGAATTCTCTCTGTGCTTTCTGCGTATCCATAACAGAGTTATGCTGCACCCAATCCATATCTTGAACAGCCATAGTAACCGATATATTTAAAGCTCGAGATATATCGGTTTCTACACTTTCCTTAATCGTGAATATGTGATAATACTCCATTGTTATAAACAAGGCTATTCCAAAAATGAATATTGCAGTTATAAAACCAATGCCCGAAAAAGCTGGTTTTTTTAAGCTAAATGCGTTTTTCAAAACTCAATCCACCTCGATTATTCTTATTCCTTATTGCCTCTCTTAACTTGTATAGTTCTTTCCAAGCCTTTGTAATAGCCTCTTTTGTTTCTTCAAGATTTACACACTCAAGCTTACCCATATTGCAAAGTATAGCAATTTGATTAACATTTACACCGATGTGTCTAAGTTCAGATGTAAATTCTTTGATTTCTTTACTCGGCAATATATAAACGTGTGAATTTCGTATTGCACGTCTTACAAATTCACTTTTTGTAATCTTTAATAGTGCCGCCTTTTCCTCTATTATCTCGAGGTCCTCCTGTGCTACTCTCATTTTCAAAAATGCCGGATATTTTCCCACTTTAAATCAACTCCTCTTTTATTCAATCATATCTGTTTTTTGGGTTTGGGCTATGCCCAATTTTCACACAATTTTATATTGTGTTTTTTGCCTTTGTACATACAAAGGCGTATCTTGCCATACCATTTTTAACTCAAAATTGAGTTAAAAAGCGGTCTGTAAAATAGCAGAAAATAAATAGATAAATTCACCGCTATTTTTGATTATTTAGCAAATTTATTATATTATTTTTAATATCATAAACAGACTTATCGGGATAAAAAGTCTTTATTTCTTGCCATACGTCCATACTTGCCTCAACATCTGAAGCAATTACATCTTGAGAAACAGTCGGCGGATAATATTTTGACAGAAATTTAGGCTTTATTGTAAATGACTTTAGCTTTTGTGTCACTGACTTTCCATATCTCCCCTCAAAAACTTCAACTGCGTTAATTCTGTCAAGTTTATGGGCTTTTGAGAGTTCTCTAAGCTGTTGGGCTTTATGTTCGTCAAGATGATAGCTGTATTCATCTATGATTTTAGCAATAAGCTCTTGTTCAAAGGAAGATAAGTAAGACATTTCAACTCCGGCACGCACCGGAATTTGTTTATTGTCAATAAATTTTTTTAATTGCGGTAACAGTGTATCAATGCGGATTAGTCTTGCAATAGTATTCTTTGATACCCCATATTTATCTCCAACTATTTCGACCGTTTTTAACTTGTTCCCCACTGGGGTACAAGTTTCTAAATCCGCACCATTACTGAATATTTTAAGATTTTGTTCTATGTTTTTTATCAAATCCGAACGCTTACCTTGTCGCTTGTTTACGGCTACATCAAGTGCGTATATATGAGCCTGTTGAGATATTGACATTTCAGAAATGCTACGTTGATTAGTATTACTATCAAGCATTATCATCAATGCGTCATCATCAGTTAAATCGGTTAATACAATGCAAGGCACTGTTTCAAGCCCTATTGCTTTAGCGGCGTTATTACGGTTATGACCTGCTAAAATTTGATATGTATTATCATCAAGCATTCTAATGAGCAATGGTGTAATCATTCCGCAAGCTTTAATACTGTCTGCTAAATCTTCAAATCTTTCACCGCTATAAAGCTCAAAAGGGTGATTTGGAAACGGTTTTAGTAAATCAACAGGCAAATGGACAATCTTGTTATTATCAAAGCTGATTGTTGGTATAGCCGCTTGTTTTTCTTTTTCCATTTTTTCAAATTGTTCAATCATTTTTGTATAATCTTTTTTTATTTGCATTGCTTTTAACCTCCTGACTCGTATATATCACTGTTTATCATATTTTGTAATACTATTTCTGAGGTAAGCGGAATATTGTATAATGTGCTTATCCAATATGCTTTTGGATTTTTAATTCTCTGAATTTTACGAGAATATGCAAGCAAGCATATTTCAAGTTTTTGTGCCGTTATTTGCCGAAATCTATTTACAACCGCATTATACTCAATAAAGTCACCCTCAATTTTGTATTTCGGACGATATACAGTCATAACTTCAGCCATAATATTTACAACTTCATCAACAATATCACGTTCAGCGTGATTAATGAGATAGTCATAATCAATTTGCTTTTTTATTTCATCTACTGTTTTTGTATATCTATCAATCCATTCTTCTTCAGTTTGAGTATCACTATTCTGTATATTATAATTATCTTGATTGATAGGATAGATATAATTAATATCAGTATTATTAATATCAGTATTATTACATTTCGATTTTCGAAAGTCTTGTTTTTCGATTTCCGAAAGTCCTGACTTTCGATTTTCAAAAGTCTTATTTTTCGATTTCCAAAAGTCTTGACTTTCGATTTTCGAAAGTCTTGTTTTTCGATTTTCGAAAGTCTTGACTTTCGATTCTTGAAAGTCTTGACTTTCAATTTCCGAAAGTTTTGTTGAACGTGCAGTATCTTCAAGCTCATAAAACTTTTTAAGATATATTATTGCAGGTTTGCCTTGTCCTTGTTTTACTCTTTCAATAAGTCCGATACCTTTTTCACTATCAAGTTCTGTAAGCATTTTTGTAGCTTTTTCTGTTCCGCAGCACATCTGCTCCATAACATCATTCGTAGTAAAGAAAATATATGCTCTGTTATCATCATCAAGCCAGCCATTACGAATTGATAAACTCATTCGGTCAAGCATAAGACCGTAAAGTAGCTTAGCACTGTCGGATATTTTTTTGAAGTGAGGCGACGTTATAAGAATTTTTGGTATTCTGTAAAAAGTAAATTGCTCTGCCTCATTGCCATAAAAATAATCAAATTGCATATTCAACCCTCCTTTAAAAAATTTGTATTTTCCGGAAATTAAGTAAGACGTGGGACGTCACATTATATCTTGAGATATACTCCGTCTTCATTGTGACCGAGCGGCGAATTACCGAAGTATCATTATTACCGATTTTCGAGTTGTGGCAAAGAGTTTCCCACATTCTTTTTCTTCTTGTACATTATTCGCCAATGCGTGTACAGCAGACGGCTCGTCGAAAATCTTGTTTACTTAATTACCTTTTCTTCAGTTTTATATGATGTGTTCGATTATTCAAAAGGACACATTAGAAACGTCTGAAAGACATTTCTAATCTATCATTTTGATATAAAAGTTTGTAACAAAAAAGGGAGCAATAGTATCAGATGTACGCTTACATCGTTTACTATTACTCCCTAATTTTGAAAAGTAAATAAAAAATGACCTACAAAAGTAGGTCATCAAATTGGCTCCTCCAGCTGGGCTCGAACCAGCGACATCATGATTAACAGTCATGCGCTCTGCCAACTGAGCTATAGAGGAATATCTTCTTTAGCTTTCGCTAATTTTTTCTTTAAACACCAAAGATAACGACTTTTGTCGTTATCTTCAGCATTCTTCGTTCCGGCAACTTTCTACTTTCCCAGGCAGTCACCCACCAAGTATCATCGACGTTAAGGAGCTTAACTTCTGTGTTC